>NZ_JBBAKG010000001.1:0-183398 GCF_040403615.1 Haliscomenobacter sp.
CGGCTTTCTGTGCTGGTTTTGGCACAGCAACAGGTTCAGCAGCAAAAGATTTTTCCGCCGCAGCAACATCTTCGTCAAAGTCTGCAACAGGTGCAGGTGCTGTACGTGCCGCAGGTGCAGGAGCATCTTCAGCGGCAGCGCCACCAGCAGGTGCGTTGACACCAGCAGGGCGGAAGTACTGACCCCAACGCTCTGTGTCGTAAGGCTGTCCATCTACACTCGCTTCGAACATCTCCTTGATTACCTTGAGCTCAACTGCACTGGGCTTCTTGGGCAAGAATGTGCTGAGATCATACAAGCCATGAGTGGACACAGCAGCTTGTTCAGCTTCGGTCAAGGCCGATTCTTTACGAGCCCATTTTGATGTGTTGTAGTCTGCATATCCACCTTTGCTGGTCTTGGCAATGCGGAAATCCAAGCCACGCAACATGTCAGTTGGCAATTCTTCCAACTCAGGATCCATTAGGGCACCTTTGATCAAGGTAAACAACTGAGGTCCAATGATAAACTTGCGAATAGGATTGTCTGGTGTTTTATCGTCGCCAATGGGATTCTCACGTACAAAGCCCTGGAAAATGTAACTGCGCTTTTTCCAGTACTTGCGACCCATGTCTTCAAGACTCTTGTCCTTGAACCAGGTGCGTACTTCTGCCAAGATTGGGCAAGCATCGCCCCACATCTCAACGCATGGCACTTGCACCATGACTTGTTTGGAGTCCATCTCACCTTTGACGCCATTGAATGGCAGTCGAATCATTGCTCGCTCTGCCCAAAAGAATGTGTTTTTTGTGTTACCGTCTGGCAGGAAACGAAGTACAGCTTCTTTGCCTTCTTCCATGTTCCAGTGTGGGTAAATTGATTTATCGCCGCCGCCAGTGGATTGACCACCTTTGTTGCTGTCTGCGGCCTGTAGCCGTGCTCGGATTTCTGCTAATGATGCCATATTGTGTTGCCTTTCTTGTGCGTTAATATGATTTTAAAAATTTAAGATCTACTTAAATGCTGCCTACAAGTTATTATAACACAGCTTGTCTGTGTTTCCTACCACCAAAGGTAGCGAACTTTGCCTATCTAGTTGCTTACGGAAGAGCATGCCACTACACACCCTTCTTTGTTTTATTTAGTCAAGTCAACACAAAAGACAAATTATTTTTGTTTAATTTCTATGTAGTAGATTTGGGTGTAGTGATTGGGAGTGTAGTGTGCTGGACTATCAAAAACATCTGTTATTTTCAGACCAGCAGATTCTATGTATGCTGCAAAGTCTTTTTCTCGATTCAAGGAGCCGGCTTGATTCTCCTGAAGTAGAATAACACCGTTGAGTGCCAGATGCTGTCCAATGTTTTTGAAGAACTCCTGATGTGCCAGCCAATCCTGATCCACTGCTATACGTTGATAATGGTCATTCCCGGGACATGCCAGAAAGTGTGGAGGATTGGCTACAACCAGGTTGAACATTTCATGATCGGGTAATCCTCCAACTGTGCTGGTTGAGTAGGCGCTGACATTGGTCAACTGATGTATTTTTACAGTTTCCTGCACTCGAACAATCGCATCAGGATAGATGTCACTCACACACAAGCTGCTGCATAGCCCATGATCCAACAAACTGAATCCTATAAAAGCTGGTCCAGAACACCATTCATAACAGCGTTCAAATGTCTGGCCGGAATAACGCTGTTGAACAATATCTATGTATTCTTGTCCAAACCAGGTGCCACCACCGTCCATCCAACTGTCATGCTGCACCCGATATTGGCTGGGGCCTGTGGTAATAAAATCCATTACAGTCTCCTTGGTCTATTAGGCTCTCGCCATTCTAACAGCTGATCTGTTGCTTGTTGATTGCATACTGCCATCCAGTCCAGAGTAGATTGACTCAGCAGACTCGGTGCAACTTTTTGCAAATACTCCACGTGCTCTGCTGGAGTGGGATGAAAGTCTCGTTGCTTTGGATCAAAGTTGCATTTGATGCCGGGTCGTGATTTCCAGGCACCGTCAAACACTGTGTCTAGCACACTGGGCCCAATCAAGTCCAAAATGTTTTTGTAAAGTTCTTGAACGTCTTGATTTTCTTGTTTGACGTCGTCAGGGTTATAGCCTAGACCATTATGTTCATTGGTATGTGCAAAAGGAACCATGCTCAAGAATTTGTATTTGCAACCCCAGTGATCCAGTAGCTGCTTGGCTGCTGCAATATTGGCAAGGTCTCTGATCAGATATCCACGTTCGCATGCAAACTTCTTTACATATTCCGCAGGCAACGAGCTGCCGGCTGACCAATACACATTGCCACCTTCTAGCCAACGCTCACCAACATAACGATCTTCCCGGCTGGTATTGGTCCACATGATCCAAACTTCGTCGTCAGAATTCAACTGGTTGCGCTGGTTACATTCAATCAGGCTCCAGAGTATGTAGCTGTTGCCGGCGCCACACAGACCCCAATTTTCAAAGTGGTCAAATTCTCGACCCAGAGCATCTGCCCAGGTAGGCCAGCGCCAGTATTGCGTAAAACTACACCCAAGTGTAAAAAGTCTAGACATGATATTTTCCAAAATTTTCTAGTGATTTCCAGTGCTGCTCAGACACCGGCAGTTGTTGCTCAAACCAGATTCTTGCAGTATTCCAATCTTTGATCGACGAGTGTTCAAAACTGCTGGAACATGTGCGACCAATTGGCAATGGGGTATGATAGTATCTATGCCTAAACACTTCTATCAATTGAAATTCGCTCATGATCATGGTTTGAGATTCTGGATCAAATGCTACCAATCTATTTGTTTCAAACAGCTCAATATGCAAGTCAAATAACAATTTGCCATATAGAGATTCCACATGTGTTCTTAGTCCTTGCAACAGATCTCGTTGTAGTAGTCTAAAAGGAACTGAACTTAGACACCAATATTCATCTTTGTTTACTACCCAGGGCTGGTCGGTTCCAAGCATGAATTCAACATACAATCGATTGCCCACTGTGATTGGATCTGGAAGGTTGTTCACAGTTGCACTGATAGTGTCAAGTCTGATATCTTGTGTGAATACCACATCAGCATCCACCAACAACCAGCGATCACCAGTGACAAACTGATCTAGATAAAGTTTCACCAACTGCTGTCTAAACCAACCCCCGTTCCTCAATCGACTCTGCCCAACAAAGTCACTGAACTGATGAAAGGTGATGTCCATCTCAGGAAAACACTGCGTGATGTACAGCTCACAATCGGTCACATACGTGGGCCAGTGCTGGATATCAAAATCATCAATGATGATGTCAATAGGAAAACCTGCGGCATACTGTTGTATGCTATGCAGGCATCGGATTTGGGAAAAAAAGTATCCTGGAAAGGTTGTTAATACAATACGATCAATATTCACGTATTACTTACCATGCACTAGTTTCTTGAGTTGACTTAGTGTATCAGTTTTTCTGCGACAAGAGCAAAGCTAGAGATTTTATCCTTGCCAAATCAGATTCGTACATGCCTGTGTCCGGATCTTCTTTTACAACACCCGGTTGCTGTGCTCGAAATGCTGCAAATTTTGTTGGGTTAACACCGCGAGCCGCTGCAATTGCACCGGTCGGCAGCAAGGCATTGGGATCAGCTTTTGGATCAGCAGGAGTTGCTGTTGTGGTACGAATACCTGTAACATGATCTTGTTCAGCACCAAACTTGCCAACGCCTGAATCGTATCCCACTGTGGACTTGAGTGGGCGCCCTTGTGCATCTACTTTGTTTGTGGCCTGCAAGGGTCCTTGTTGATAGTCTGTAGTCTTGGTACCATCAGCATGCTGTGTTTGTTGCACACCTGCAAGCCGTGGACTCACTGTATCTTCTGCCACAGGAGGTGGTGCTGGTTGAGGTGCTGGAGCAGTGGCTGGTGCAACTGGAGCAGCAGCAGGAGGTGGTGCTGGTTGAGGGGCAGGTGCAGCGGCTGCTTCTAAATTTTGAGCTAATTCAGCAATCTCAGCAAATCCATCTCGATTGCGATCAATCCAGGCCATGACCAAGGGAACAGCATCTGCATCGGGATCTTCTTCAGCCAGTTCTTCCAGTTGATCAAACAAGTTGTCGTCGCCAATATAGTCACCCAACACATCTTTTGCATCAGACGCATCTGGGCCAACTGGATGCGGTTCACTCAGCCACAGTTTGAGCTGATCCATTTTCTCCGGAGTGTCCGGCAAGGCCCAGGTACCTTCTACCAGATTGGTTGCCCAGGATTCGAATATGTCTGCTTCTTTCATGACTTGTGCTTCCCGTTGTATCTTTGCCAGCATGGGCAAGGCTGATTCTATTCTAGGATCAATGCGTGTTTCTGTAAACAGGCCCTTGAGATCTTCCACAACCATGTCGGTTTCAGAAATCTCAGCTGGCTTCCAGGATTCAAAATACTGTGCATACCCGCGATGGTGTGCAATGTTCTTGAGATTGCGATTGAGATTGTGATAGTATTCGTTGGTTTCTGTGATCAAGTCAGCAGCAGCACCTTCAAACACACGGCCCTGGTGTGCTCTGCGAAACTGACCCAGTGTGGTGATTTGACTCACTGTTTCACTAATGTGCTGTCCACGAAAATCATAAGGGTTGCCACCTTGACGCACATGTTCCAGCATGGCTCGTCCACCCGACAACTTGCGGAATGGCAGTCTAAAGCGTTCGCCCAAGGCTGTTTCAATAAACAAACTTTCCACATAGCGGAAACGAGCATCATTCTCGTCCAGCACCTTTGAATGTTTGATCATAAGTCTGGCTTCAGTTGCCAGTCCTGAATAGCTGACTTTACGTGTGCCGTAAAAACTTTCTGTCAGGGCTGCTTGTCCTGCAATAGCATACTTGAGCCGGCTCATGTTTTCCAAACTAAATCCACCACGCACCTTGCTGGTGCGGATGGCAAAATTTTTCAATTGTTCCAGAAAGCCTGAATTATCAGTGTCTGGGTCACCATACCAGGCCAGTTTGTCTTCTGGGTCCATGGTGCGGCCAAGATTATCGCCAAAATACACTGTCATACCGCCTGATTGATCCAGTAGGATCACCATGGTTCCGTAGTTTTTGCCAGTGGGCCCAATCCAGTCAAAACTAAACATGTCTGCTTCATTTGTGTCAGGTACGCCACGATCATTTACTGCTGGTTTACCAGTCCGGGTGCTGAGTGCGTTGACGTCAAAATCACGTGTGATTAACAGATCGTTGAGTTCGCTTGAGATTGAATTTTGTGCCATAAAGTATTTACCTCAACGCACCATAGAAATGAACGGGAAGGGTTCTATAATATTGGACTCGTGATCCCGCATGTGCGAGTCCAGTTCAATATAAAAGCTCTGCAACACTGTGAGCATGCGCACAGCCAGGATTGTGGCCATGATCAAATCGTCTGTTTCTCCAGGTTTGGCAGCATAACTTGTGCCATGTGCCACAAAGTTTTTGAATTCAGAAATCAAACTTTTGCTGTTCACTTTCATTCTACCAGATTCCACAAGATTTTTTAGTTTAGCACAAGCACTTAGTTTGGATTTGTTTGTGGTGTTGAATCCTTTGCGGGTTCTACGTCCGTTCACAGCAGGACCTGACACATCACTCAGGAAGTAGCCCGGTATGTTTTCTTCGCCCCATTCTGCAATTGAAATAAGTGCTGCTTCTCCAATGGTGTTGTTTTCCACTGAATAGTAGATACTTTTCTCATCGTTCACAGTTTCATTTATGTGCCGGATCACATCTACTAGAATACGAATTTGCTCAGGAATTGGAGTTCGGTTGTGTCGCCATTCGCCCACTTGTCGTGTGGTGTTGGCTTCAAAGATTTGAATAGCAGCAGGGTCGCCACCTGTGCCTAGGCTAGGATCCAGGGCCACAACATACACTTGATCTTTTCTAATTGGCTCGTACCAGCGCACTTGGCCAGTTTTGTACATGGGTTCAAGTCCGTCAAGATCTAGAAGTTTGGCAGGAGCAATCAGAGTCTCGTCATTGATGATAAATTCGCAATTTGCGCACAATATATCGTTGGCAAAAAATCTTTGATTTTTTCCAGCGTTTATTATATCATATACATCTTCATCTTTGTTTAATTTAATTGAGACTACTTTTTGTTTATTTAAATTTGTTACTATGTATTGTCCAGGCTTAAGAGTTCTAGCTTCTACTTTTTTTGTAGCTGTTACAAATACTCCATGATCGGGCGTTAAAATAATATGCGACTGTTCAAGTTGAAGAGTTAGCGTTTGTTTTTTTCCGCGAGACACTAATCCGTCAAACGGCTCCCAGCCCAAATCTGTTAAGATTTGATAACCTTTATTGTTTTTTACTAATTCTTCCACGAATAAATCCTTGTTCGACTAGGTTGTCTTTAAATTGTCTATTTACTGTCCCATTGTTATACCACTTCATACCTTGTTTATTTGTTTGTAGTCTTGGTAATCTTCCGAGTATGTATCCTGGCGGACATGTGTATGCATATGTTTCTACTAGCCCATTATTGACCCATTGTTTGCCGTCGGCTGCGCCTAATCTTCCTTTGGTTGACTCACTTATTTTTTTACCACGTTGAGGATTTTTTAAATAGTCATAATATCCAGGTTGGCTTCGCTGAATCAATCTTGACACTCTTTCTGATTCAGACCAGGCTGTTCCTTTTTTTCGGCCGCCGACTCCCGGGCGCATGATTCCTCTGTTGGGTGCTGCTTTACCGTGCATGGGATTTTTATTACCGAGTTTAGACTCAGAAATTAATTTTCTTGTTTCGTCTGTTACTGGATGGGATTTTCCTGTATTATTTTTTGATATTAGTGTTGCTACTTCTTCTTTCAACCTAGCGTAAACGTTGCTAGTTATTCTATATGTGGTATTTTTGCGCCCCCACTTGTTAGACATACTCCAAAATGCAAAAATCATTTTAGATCGATCACGGTTGACTGTGAATTTTGTTAATAAATGGTGACAAACAAAATGTTCTTTGAATGTTAACAATACCAGATTATCTTTGTTGTTCAATCCTCCCAATGAGTCAGGAATAATATGATGTTTTTCATAAGTGTTAATCTTTTTAACTCTTTGTTGTGATATCGCATTCTGTATAATGTTCACATACCATTGGTAGTATTTGTTTTCTATCATGCCTTTATTTATCGTTTCGTCAAAGATTACGAACTCAATAAAGATTTTAAATTGTCCAGAGATATAGTTACAATATTGCCACTAGGGTCTTTTACTTTAACAACAGAATTGCCGTGCAAGCACCCAATCTCACGGCGGAATCGATCATCGCCCAGTTGTGCTCGCATGTTTTCGCCCCAGGACTCGTTGCGATCAGGATGCTCTTGCCAGTAACTGCGATAGGCCTTGAATCCGTTTATGCCTAGTGGAGTAGGGTTACCATATTCATCTTCGGTCTTGTTGGCACCTTTCCAGATAAAAGCAAACTGATCCTCGTCTGAGTTGGGTGTGCTTGTGATAATTGCTTTACCACCTGTGGCCAAGGTAGGTGAGATACTAGTCCAGAACTCTCGTGCAATAGTGGGTCGCACATACGCAAACTCATCAGCATAGAGCAAGGTAATACTCATACCACGTCCGGTTGTTTCTGTTGTGGTTGCACTCACAATACGACTACCGTTTTCAAAGTCTATTGAGCCTTTGTTGTAGCTTGTGACACCTGCTCGTATATGATCCGGGCACAGTTCATATGCAAAGCGTATGCGTTGCATGATCTCCTGAGCACCTGTGTATTTGTGTGCCGCTACCAGGATAGTGGAGTCCGGCACAAACATGCTGTACCACAACAGGTAGCCGGCTGCTGATGTTGATTTTCCAGTTTGCCGTGGCATCATGGAGATTGAGTAGCGATTGTTATGATAGGTATCAATCAGTTTGACTTGATAAGAATACGGATGATACAACATTTTGCCCTGTGTAGGGTGTTGTATATGGAAAAAGTGATCCATAAAGTAGTGCGGCCCTGTGACAGGATCAGCACACTTCAAAAACTCATCCAATTGTGGATCTGTGAATGTTTGATGACGATGAGGAGACTTGACCAGTACGGTCTCAAGTGGTTTTGCCATGATCAAGTAGTTATCTTGAATCTAACCACAATTGATTATATTAATTGCACCAGGATGTTTTGGCTTCGCCGTAGTACTCGCGAGCAAATCCATTTTGTATCAGCATGACTCGCAAACTTTGCCCATTGAGTAAGACATCACCTAGCACACGTCCACCATACTTGTCCCAGTCCATCAACACAACCTGTCGCTTTTGTGCAGATTCCACAGCATGTTTTGTGAATGCACTCGCAGCTTCTCCACGCTGTGCTTCACTGGCACAGGCTGCACGAAATCCTTTTTCAGGAGTGTCCACACCGTACACTCTGATACTGAGTTCTTTCTTGAGTGGCGCAGGCAAAAAATCTGCTTGAAAAGCCACTGTGTCGCCGTCTATGACTCTGGTGATCACAGCATCATAGGTCACTCCAGGCTTTTGTTTGGGTTGTGCAACAGCAAGCACAGGCACGATCAGCAAGAGTAGGAGTAGTTGTTTCATGTTAATATTTCAAGTGTAGTACACAATCTCACCAGTTGTGGGATTGTATGCCATTTGGTAGAAGCCTGCAGGTAATCCACTGACTCCACCGTTGCCAATGCCTGCAGCAATTTGTGTTAATGCACCTGAACTATTGCCAATAAACACTTGATCAGTGCTTTGATCAACTACCAGTTCGCCAGGCCTGGCATTGCCGTTGTAGTTTTCTATGGTTACTTGTGCGTTGTCTTTCATCACTGCACGGCTAATGCCAGTGATATCGTCGTACGGTGGGGGTGGACTGGCCATGATCTAGATATTTTTCAGCGTGGGTAACCTGCAAAACCCTTGACCGGGCTGGTATGATTCACCGACGCAGGCTCTATGCTGTTTGGCGTACTTATTTGTACTTTTTTACTAGGCAAGCCGGCCATTTTTAACGCTTGATCAATTACGAGTTCAACAGAATCATTGAACCCAGCCACAACTGCATGTTCGCCAAATGCTGCTGTTGCTGACCAAGCGGGTAGTTGGTCGGTGATGCCATCAGTTCCGGCATCGCTTCTGGCACGAGCCATGGCCACACCAAATCTATATATTTCATAAGGGTCTGAGGAGTTTACGCCGGGCAACACAAACACATGATTCATGGGATCTGCCTGCTCTGGCGGCAAGTTTTTTTCTTCGGTCACGAACTCTCGTGCTCTCATCTGGGGTATCCTCGAAATCCCACCACAGGACTGGCAACGTTGACCTCTGGATGCTCGCCACTATTCAGGTCACCTTTGTTGGTGTCAGTCCAAGCAGCACCAGCTGCCTTGTAGGCCTGCTTGAGCATGTTCTGTTCTACCTCAGTATAAGGATGTGCTGTTTTTTCTTTGCCAGCCCAGCTCTTGTAATCCATCTTGATCGGTTTACCAGAACCGTCTGCCATGGCCACTGCCATCATCACACGATTGAGAGTATAGTCGCTGTTGGCCCGTTCACTGTCGTGAAACGTGTTGAGTCCCACTGTGGCAGCTTGATTGCGAGTGCTGATTTTTCCTGCATGAGTCTCAGTCACAAACTCTCGTGCTCTCATTGAGTATTACCCAACAATACCGTTGACACCTGCTGTGGCTGATGAGGCTGTGCCCAGGGCCGTGGCAGTGAATGCAGTGCCTGTGATGATGTTGAGATAATTTCCCACACCCACATAGTACTGCTGAACTGAGTTGCCAGGAACTTGTATGGCGTTGGCATACAGGTTGCCAGTTGGCGTGCTCATGGTGGCGTTGGCGGGTCTACCATTGGCCTGTGTATAGGTCAATTGTGTTACATTGACTTGAAATGTAACGTTGGAAAGTGTTGTGGCAATTTCCACTTTGTCTGTGGTCCAGGCAACATTTGATACTGCGTTTACGACTTGGATGGCCATTATTTGTTATCCTTGTTTAGATCTGCAACATCAACCGGCCGGAACAAATTTGTGGTTTGCGATAGCACACCAGGAATAAACGCTGGTTGATTGCGTACCTCTGCAGGGGTAGGAGCCAGCGGATGCCGTTCAGACAGCCTGTTCATGGTCTCTGCATAGGTTTGGAATTGTGGTGTCATATCAATACTTGAAGTTGTGCAGTTCTCTCATGAGACTGTGTGCCATCTGGTCTTCTTTGACCGGTTTCACTGGCTCATCCACTGCTTGTGGTGTTGCTGATTTTGTCACAGGCTTGACCACTGGCTTTTTGTCAGCGGCTGCGGCAGCTGATGCTGGGCTCACAGGCTCATCCACATGCTGTGGTGTTGCCAACTTGACTGGTGGTGCTGCTTCGGCCACTGGCAGTCCTGCCATTTCCATCATGCGGCGCAGAGCAGCAGCATCTTCATATGCATGTTGACGATCTTGTTGGCTGGCAATTACAGGAACTGTGGACTGACCAGTTGACTTGGGACCGTCTATGCCACCTGAGTACATCATGGCATCATCAGTGCCTTCGGCCTCTGTAGGATAGTCTGGGTGATTCTCGGTAGCGTCTGTGTCACCGTAGGCTTCGTCCATGGTGTCTGAATTATCACAGCCGCAATCACTTGATCCGCATGTGGGGCAAGTGTCAGAGTGATCACTGTCATGACCACCGTGCAACTCATTGCTGAGTTCTGCTGCTAGGTCATCAGTGCCGTCATCAAAGTCCATGATTTTGATTTGATCTGGTTGCACCACACCGTTGTTCATGTGTGGCATGTGGTCATTGCCACCGCCCATGCCTGCCATTCTCAGCATGCTGGCCAGTGCTGTTGCATCTTCGTCTGTGGCTGTGACTGTGAGACTACGACTTGGACCACCGTGGTCGTCATTGTTCATGCTCATGTTGATGTTCATGCTTTCAGAGATCATATCTTCCAGTTTGCGATTCAAACTGTCGTAGATGCCTTTGCCGTAGCTCATGCCGCCGCTGGATTTAGGAGCAGCTGAATCACTGGTGGCCACTGAACCAGAACTGGTTGTTTCATCTACTTCTTTGGTTTTCTTGGCTGCTTTTTCAGGCAGGCCCTTGTGCTTGGTGCTGGCAAAATCTTCTGCGTCCGACTTCTTCATTGTCTTGGCTACATTGGCAACTTCTTTTGATGCAGGTTTCTCGCCTTTCTTAGCAGCACTAACCATACCCATAAAACGTTGTTGCTTTTTGCTCACTGCTTTTTCAGCAATGGGTTCTTGCTCATCGTCCATGTCCATGTCGTCGTCTTGTTGATTCTGCATGTAGTCATCCACAGCAGTCATCATGGTTTCAATCTTGGCCAACTTGGACTGTACCCATTCTGGTAGGTTGTCATCGTCGCCCAGTATTTTTTCTAAGGCCTGTGCATGACGTACCACAGTCTTGATCTGATCCTTGGCCATGTCGCCTTCTTGATCGTACTCGCCTTGGTCTTTTGGATCCAGATCGTCTTCACCTACCATCTTGTTTCTGGTAATTTTGCCAGTGAATGGTTTTAGTTTGACCTTGTCTCCAAATGCACTGAAGTCTGGCTTCATGACTTCGCCTGTGTCTGCTGACGCATTGTTCTTGGGACGACCGCGACCACGTGAGCCTTGTCCAGCTGCCGCAGCGGCTTGTTTTTTTGTGCGAATTGCCTTGGCGTCTTCTTTGTCGCCATCATATTCGGTGCCGTATGTGCCTTTGTGAACAAAGCTGGTGGGCTTTTGTTTTTCGGGTTGTTTGAAATTTTTGTAGTCAAACGCATTACCGGTGCTGGCTTCTTCCATGTCACTATTGCGACCTTGTTTGGCACCTTTGCGTAGCATAGCAAAGTCCGTGGCATCTAGTTTGCCATTGTGATTTCTATCTAATTTCTTTTGCTTTGGGCTCAATGCACTACGCATGGCTTCGGCAGCCACATCGCCTAGCATTTCGTCAACTTCTTTTTTGGCACCAACAATCTTGTCAGCAAAAGTGATCTTGTCAAAGGGTTTTGCTAATTTGGCAAACTTCTGTTGCTTGGGTGTCATTGGAATGCTACCTTGGTCTTCGGGCAGATTGGGTTCTGTGTGTGTACCTTTTGCGGCCTTGATACTGCTTTTTAAACTGGAGATTTGATCTCTTGATGGAAGGCCTTTTCGTTTGCCATGTGTGTTGATGCTGTTCTTAGCAGAATATCTAAATCCCTTGGTCAATGGATCTGTGCGTTCATATTCGTCGCCAACTCCGCCCATTCGGCGTTTGGCACCTTGATAATCATCTGGCTTGACTCTGTTGTAGTACACGTCTTCTGAATCATCTCGGTCTGCCTCTGGAGGCTCTTGCGTATATAACTTGTCTTTGTATTTGGCATCACGGTATTTTGCTGCTTCGTCCACATCTCTAACACCACGAGCAGCAGATTTCATTGGCTCTGTTGTATTGCCATCTTTGTCAATGTCCAGGAAGTCTGGTTTGAAATCACCTTCGTCTATGCTTTCATCATACTGGTCAAACTTCTTACGAGCCGCTGCCTTTGTCTTTTCGCTGGCACCTTCTCGGCCTAGTTGTTGTAATTTTTCCATGCCCGGTTTGGTATATTTTTTTATGCCAAAGGCAGCTTGTAATGCTGACTCGTCCATGCCTGCACTTTCACGTTCCATACGTGCATTAAAGTCATTGCTCATGCGTTCTTTTTTGTCTTTGAGATGTTGTAGTGCTGCTTGAGCCTTGGCATCGCCAGCAGCAGCTTTCTTTCTAAGATTGGCTGCATGACTTGCGTCCAGACCTCTGCGATTTTCAGCACCAATACTGTTGGGATTGTATGCTTCTTCAACGTCTTTTTCTCCAAGAAAACCCATGCCTTCTTTGGTAGCACGTTCGTTGAGAATCTTAGTCAGTGAACTGACCTGCTCATTGAGTTGTTGGGTTTTAACTTCTGGTGTGGCACGGATGCTGTCAAGTTTTTTGTTTAGGTCGTAGAAAAATGTCATGGTTTATCCTCTTGTGTTGTAGCCAGTGGCCGGCTTGGGCTGACGTTTGATATTGGTCATTGGGCTGGTGTTGCCCTGTGGCAAATCATTTGTGGTTTTTGCAGGAGGAGTTCGACCACCAGCAATAGTAAAGTCACTGCGATATGCATTTTTTAATACAGCATGATCGTATGGGCCTGTTGAATAGTCCTTTGACAAGGCACGTTGAGCCGCATCAGGTGCAGGATAAGCAGTGTCCCGTATCAGGTCTTTGTTTTGTGCTTCGATGTCTGTGATCTCTTTGTCAATGCTGTCCACGTATGGTTGTGTAAGCAGGCGGATTCTGTTGGGGTTGAACCCCAACAACTGTGCCAGCTGTTGCACCTGCGGCTCAATAGCAGGGTATCTAAAGCTCACATCAACTGATGTTACCATTTCGTTTTCTGCACCAGGAAAGTCCTTGAGCAGGTGCTGCACTGGTGTGGTTTTTTTCTCTGACATTTTTGCAATGTCAAACTGCTTGAGCTTTTCTTTGAGATCTACGATAAAGCCTGGCGGCACATCACCCAGAATTTTGATCCGGTAATTGTACGTGCGTTCGCTTTCGGAAAGATATTGATGAAATTTTTTCATATTAGGGTCCTATGTGATATTTAGCCTTTTTTGGCATTTGTCTTTCTGTCGCCCAGCAATCTATCCAGCAATTCGTTGCGAGTTATCACGTGGCCGTGGCCCGACTGTGCCGGTGCAGTGTCTGAGTCTGCGATTTTTATATCCAGGTTGGCTTTTTTCAACTGTAGATCAATCATCTTGAGTTTTTTGTTGAGCTTGGCTGTTTTGGCTGTGAGTGCATGGCCCAGCATGGTGCCTGCAACACCAAAAATCTCAGCAGCAAATCTTGAATCCACCTGCATGCCCAGACTCATCAGTTCATCAAAGGTGTCTGTGGCTTTTTTTGCCAGTTCATCCATTTCAGTGTCTGATGAACTAAGATCTCGAATACCAGGTAGAGCAGCATCAATCTTGTCTATTGTGGTGTCAATTTCGGCCATGGCTGCTTGAGTCTGTTCTGTGGTGTACACCACTGTGTCGTCTGAGTCTGCAGCGGTTGGCAAATCAAACAAGGCCTCAAGTTTTTTATTGGTCGGAAGGGACATGACGTATTTAGCGGCAGTTGCGGCCGCTGATTCCAATCTGCATCAGTTGCTTACTTCTTGCCACCTTGGTGGAAAATATCAGATTCGGTAATAACTCTGAATGTAAGGCCGTTGCGCTTGGCCCATTTGGTGGCCTGATCCCATTTGGCGTAGTTGATTGCCACAATAGCACGTTCCTTTGAACTCATTTTTTCTTCAATGATACTTTGTTTTCTGGGTTTGATCTCTACCAGTTCTGCTCGGGTGGTGTTGTTTTTGGTGCGGTATGTGATCAAGAAATCTGGAATGTAATTGTGCATTTTACCATCTAGCGGATGACGATACGGTATTACCACGCATTCTGATCCCCACTGCATGATGTTGTCGTTGTTGTCCAGGAATGTCATGAACACCTGTTCCCAACTGCTGCGATAGGTAGGGCTCTTGTTGCCCACATACTTGGCAGGATTCTTGGGTTGAAATACACCTTTTGCAAAGTTAGCCATGGCTGAATCTAGTGATCACGGCAGCACGTTTCTTGCTGTGTAGAAGTTGGGGGTCACTGATGCGCCAAAGCCCAACAGGGTTGAGCCGCTTCTCATGTTGTTGAGATAGTAGGCCAGAGTCTGTGTGAGTTGTATCTGACCTTGGCCTTCAAGATTTGCTAGGATACTCAGCACGTTGGTTCTAGTTTCGGCAGCAATTCTAAACAACGACACTGTGAAATTGCCCGCAGCCTGGTCGGTAGTAAACACTGATCTTAAAAAACTGTACACAACATCGTATTCTTCCACAGCAACAAACTGTTCGTAACTGTAGAACTGATCAAAGATTCTTACTGTGAGATCTACGTTGGTATTGATTGCATTGACTGTGTCGCCCATGATCAAGATTGTCCTGGTGATCTTGGAAACACAAATCCGCCGTTGCCGCCGGGCTGTTGCCGGACCGCTGCAGGAATACTGTTTCTCAATATATCTTTGAGAGCAAGATTGGCTTCTTCATTCACAATAGATCGTAGATCAGCACCTTTGAATGTGTTGTAGGCGGTGCCTGCTGTTTGTATAGCACCAATCACACCTGCCACACCACCACTCTGCAGATCTTGCACAATGCCAATGCCAGCATCCAACAGGCCGCCTTGGCCCAGCACTGTACTGGTGCTGCCTGGTCTAGATATGCTTGATCGTATGGTGTCATAGTAGGCCGGATCAGCAAACCCTCTCACATTGGTATCAGGACGAACTTTACCAATGGCACCCGAATAATATTTCACAGTTTCGTACTGTATGCTCATGGTATTTTGCATGACTCCTGCGCCTTCGCTGTAGTTGTAGATGTCATGATTCCAGCTTTGAATTAAAGGATTGATCAGCACATAGCTGACCCATTTGTGTTGATCCATGCCATAGATGGTGATATCTTTGAAAAAGGGAGGCTTGCCAGAACTTTGGTCTCCGCCTGAGCCAACTCCGCCGCTGCCTGAATTGCTTTGATTGTAGCCTTCACCGATAAAACCCCAGTCGTTGACTGGTCGGTCATTGGCATAGATATCTCGATTGTTGTAGCTGAATCCTGGCAGGCTTTGAATTGCACCAATGCTGCCATTTTGATTGCTGGTTCCGCCATACTGTTGATTGGGATCTTTGTAGTAGTAGGCATAGTAGTTGTACCACATGCTTCGAGTCAGGTCGCCGCCATCATCGTGGAAGGTCACTTGCACAGGATCGTAATTGATTTTTTTCTGAATTAATCGTTTGCGATTGTACTGATTCAGTACCTCTGTGTCCATTTTGAATTTTGGCAGTTCTATGGTCTTGACCATGAGACCAATTGTGCTTTTTTCAGTCTCTGAGAACACTGCCTGCAACGGACGAACTTCGGACGTGTTGATATTGAAGTAGCAGTGGAACAAAAACTTGTTCCGTGGTGCATACTCATATCCATTGGTACGAAAGGTCTTGGAAGCATGGGCATAGTCTTTGAGACCTTGCCCACCAAAAAAGCCTTTGAGGAAATCCTGGCCAAAAGCCATAGTTGATTATCCTGTTACTACGTCGTTGACAGTTCTAGCAATTGTCGATCCAACCCCTGTGCCGTTGGGTGTTTGATTGGCGTTGTCGTACATGATATTCATGGCAATAGTTGCTGGTGCACTTTCAGAGTAGGCCATGTTGCCATAGTCCACGCTTTTCAGATAGCAGCCATACAATTCCCATGTTTCCAACACAATTGGTGCGGCAGCGCCATTGCCGCCATCGAGCACTTCAAAGCGTGTGGTAAACTTGTAGTCAATACCAGAAGCAGCCGAGGCCATTTCCAAAAAGTCCATTTGCTTCTGTAGCTGTTCGCCGACTAATCTGCTGACAGCACCTGACGCATCATCACGTAGATTGCATGTGATCTCAGCCCATTTGCCCTTGCCTGCTAGATGCAGTGTGCTGTTGTAGATTGGTATCTCAATGTTATCGAACGTCATGGTAGGTCTTTTGAAGTCTATTACCTGCTTGGTCAATTCTGTTCGTGGTGTACTCACACCAAAGTTTTCAAATATTACTCGAAAGCGATATTTGAGTTTGGGCATGAGCAGGCCTTGGTTGCTCGCGCTTTGATCGCTTGCCAAGGGCACTGTCATTCGTGTTAATGATGCAACGGCCATATTTGTAATCTCCTATGCAGTTATTTACCTCAGTTGAGGCCAAAAAAAATGGGGTGTTGCCACCCCATTTACTAGTCTAACGATATGTTAAACAGTGGTTGCTGTGGCCACAGAGCCTGCAGCAAGTTCGCCTGTGTTCTTGAGACGCAGAGGAATGTAAATGAATTCAACAGATTTCACAGGTTCGATAGCAATATCAACCCAGAGCTCGTTGGCATCAATTCTGGCAGGTGTGTTGTTGGAATCATCACACACCACCAAGAAGTCATAGATACCACGCTTGGCCACAAGGTCAATACACAAGCTGTTGATGGCGTTGGATATTTCGTTTCTGGTGATTTGATCGTTGGGTTCAAACAAGAACTGCTTGCCAATTTCTTCCAATCTGCCACGCATGAATGCAACCAGTCGGGCCACGTTGATCCGATCCAGAGCACTACCAGTATCATAAATGGTCTTGTTGCCAAAGTTGGTAATACCAACACCCGGAATAAACGTGATTGGGTTGATACGGTTCAGGTATTCAATGTCACGTAGACCTTGATTGTTGCCAATGGTCACAAACTCTCCAGTTTGACTGTTGATGTAACCAATAGTGGCTGCATTGTCAATCACGCCGCGACGTGTGCCAGCCGGAGCCAACCACGGATAGCTCACTTCGTCACTGCGGATAATAGTGCGTACCATCATGTGACTAGGTGCTGTCACAACTGTGCTTCCGCCCAGATCTGTGGTCTGGCAGCTGGGATAAAACACAGCAGCATATGGTGTGCTGGTGGTCAAGCCATCGCCGGCAAATGTACCAACTCCGCTGTTGTTTGTGGCCCAGGCAACCAGTTCAGTGCCGTTGGCGTCCAGGCGCATGGGAGTGTCGCCAACCACAAAGCAGGTGTTGTTGCGCTCATTGCTGAGAGCAGACATGTTGATAATCAATTCTGGATATGCAGTACATGCCAATAGATTGAACACTGCTTGTTCTTCACGAATTGTGATACTGGTGTCAATACCTGACTTGAGTGCTGCTACAACCAATGCACGTTGTGCCAGGCGACCCATGTTGGGTGCTCCATCTGCTCTGTTGCCAGATGCTGTGACCCAGCTATTGGTTACCAGCAGATTCCAGGATGCAGGCTGTGTAGCCGGATTTTGATTGGTACTGGCTTGGATAGCCACATACAGTACTGCATTATACAACACCGCAGTGCCCACAGCATAGCTAGTGCTGTTACTCCAGGTTGGGTAGGTGAAATCAGCAGCATTGAAGTAATCAACCTGGAAGCTCTTGACATTGAAGCCGGAACGACGTGTGTTGAACAACAACATGCCTGTGGGATACAGTGCAGAATCAGGTGCATCAACGTCTAGATAGTTGCTGGTCAACAGGCTCACAATTGTGGGCAAGGCACCTGTAATTGGATCCACAGTACCTGTGGGGCTCCAACGAGCATCTGCAAACAACACACCATTTTCAGTGGTTTGATCAGTGTTGTCGACCAGGACCCATTGATCCACACCTTCAACATTTTGCCAACGTTTGATCACAGGATAAATTTCAAGATTGCTAGTGTCAATCCAGAGATCACCATACACCAACGCAGTGGCATCACTTTGTGTGGTAGGTGCTGTGGCAGAGATTTGTGGTCCTGCAGGATCAGTTAGAGAAAGATTGTCGCCACGAACGTCATTGGTTTCGTTTCGATATCCAACCCATCCTGTTCCACTCTGAATCATGATATCAACCTGGCTGGTGGTAGAAAAATACCAGTAACGGCCATCAGCTGGGTCTTGATCCGGAGCAGTTGGGCTGGCCGTGTAATCCAATGCTTGCCATGCACTAAGCAACAGAGTAACTTCGTTGTTTATAACAGAACTGCGGCAACCAGTGGTAGCAGTGGTAAAACCAGCGTTGCTCAAAGCAGTACCGGCACCCACATTGTCCAGCACAATCACACCGCCGATGCTTTGTGTGAACACAATGGCACCAGTTGAATCCACTGCTGCACTCACACCCGGAACTCCAGCAGAACTTACCGCAGTAATAAATGCCGCAGCAGTAGTTCCACTAATGGTAGCAGTCACAGCGGTAGTTAGGCTGGTTGAATTTGCTACAGATGTTTGAATAGTAAATTGGTTACCATTTGTGAATGAGGGTGTGAATGTACTGCCTGTTATTACTGTGGCTCCTTGGGACACACGCTCAAATACCTGCAGAGTGTAGGTGTTGTTGTAGGGATATGCTGCAACTCCGCTGAGTTCTGGATTCACATTGTATTGTGTGTATGTTGTGCCAACAGCAATATTTTTGCCGCCGCCTGTGGGGTCCAGTGTTGCATTGGCACTCTGATCATTGGCATATACTGTGGCAGATTGTTGTACAAATGCACCTAGTGCAATACTGTATTTTTTCACAACCATTGAAGTTCCAAGATTGCTGCTGGTGATCTTGTTCCAGACGCTGCCTGTGGGTCTAGGTTGATCGTCTGTGGTTCTCCAGCGTGGCACAGTGAAGTTGGCACTTTGTTGCAGGGTAGGAGCATAATTGGCAACGTTGGCAGTGATACCCAGGGTAGTTAGCAGTCCTGCTGTGGAACCTGTTGAGTTAACAACAACAATACCGTCGTCGGCTGTGGAATTGTCAGCTGTGGCACTGGCATCAGCAAATAAACACAGTTTGTTGTCTATGACTGCTGAGTAAACACCAAGGATGTTTCTAGTATTGATAGCTGCACTAAGACCAGCAATATCATTGTTGGGAGCTACAGGAACAGCAACACTTGAACCATTGATCACAATGGTGTTGCTGGCTGTTAAATCCGCTGTCACAGCATTGGCGCCTGTCAAGGTTGGCCAGCTCAGTTTCCAGTCATTGGACCCAACCAGGACCCAGGTATTGTACAAGTCTGACAATTCAGTAGCAGTGGTTTGAGTTGTAGCTGCTGCGCCATTTTTGTAATATATAGGATTGGCAACGTTGGTTGCAACCACAGCGTAATCTCCAATGCTGCCGTAATCTTGAGAAGGAACTCCGCTGGTGAGGTCCGACGTATTGGTAATAACCAAGGGCACTTGATTGCTAAATGCACCAGTGGTCAGGTTCCATTCAAATGTGCCCCAGATAGTGTTGGCAGTGTCTAACCAGAATGTGCCATCATTGGGTTCACCTGTGGGGCGAACCAGGCTGGCTGTGAGTTCGGAAAGATCAATGTCCACACGTTGAACATACGCACGATTGGTGATACCCAAGGCAGAGTAAGCAGCCAACAAACCATATTCGTTGAGCTCGTAACCATTGATTGGCGTACCTGCTGTGGTTTTGTAGAAAAACGGATTGCCAAATGTAGCTGATAGATCACGTTGACTAGTGACCAAATAAACTTTATTTGCGTTGGCCGCTAGTGTGCCAGCTGCAACATCCACGCCAGAACCTGAAACTTTGTTTTGCGCTGTGGCGATCAACATGTAAGGTACTGAGTTTGTGGCTGCAGGAATGTAATTTGTTTCGTCAATTACAGTGACTTGAACTCCGGGTGATACTAGTGCCATTTTGGCTCCTTTAAAAACTTATGTAGATATTTATCGGATGATGACAAAACCAGTGGTGTTGCGTTGCCCTTTGCAAAGGTTTGTATGGTAAATACCCCATGAGACCCATGTGTTCTACTTGTAATCAACGCCTAGTAGCTGTGAACTACACCCGCAACGAGATTGTACACTATCGAACCAAATGCGACCACTGCATTAGAAGAAACAAAAAAATTAAGACCCCAAAACCGCGGTGGCAACTAGACGGATACAAGAAAAAACCCACATGCGATCGCTGTGGGTTCAAGGCTAGATATAATTCTCAGTTGCTGGTTTGCCATCTGGACGGAAATCTAAATCACAGTGATTTACGGAACTTACGCACAGTTTGTTTGAACTGCATGGAGGAAGTAAAGCGGCTTGATATACCCTGGGTTCCTAATCAACTTCAGGCTGATCGTTGAGTTACCAGCTGCTGCACCTGTTCATACAGGTGATCTAGACTGGAATTGTTGTCCAACACAGCATCAAACTTTGTGCCTGCCCAGGCATATTCGCTGGCATGAATTTTACTACGTTCCAGCTTGACTTTGCTGATGGTCCAGTTAGAGTTGCCGTCGGGTCCGTGATTTACGCTGACGGCTGCATCATACCACACAGGTTCAGGTCCACGGGTCACACGCACCACAATGCCGCCTGCTGCCTTGATTGATTTAATTTCGTTGGGAAAGCGGCAATCACTAATCACAATATCGTCTGTGGAGTTACGCAGTTTGTTTTCCAAGCTGGCAATCCAGATATCGTCATGAAACCCTTGACGGCAAACTTCTGTGCCCCAGTATTGCAGCACCCAACGTGGAGTTAGTTTGGGCAGTTTTAAACGTTCTGCCCACCAAGGATCAATTTGATCCCGCCATTCGCGGGCTTGCTTGGTGCGCCCTTCCAGCAGTTCTCTGTTCCATCCAAACACATGGCTCACAGCGTCTTTGAGTGTGTTGGCAAAACTTTCTCTACGGAATTGATGTATGTTAACTAGATAATCTGCAATGGTATCTTTACCGCTGCCTATGAATCCCACAACTCCTATGATCATTTTAATTCCTTTACGTCCAGATGTTTTAGTGTGGCTTGCAGCATGTCAATTTGACGGCGACAATCCTCTAGTGCATGATGACTGGTAGCAGGACGGGGCAGCTCAGGCCACAAACTATATATGGTGCGACTGTCGCGAACCACGTAAAACTGCCACGGGATAGGCTTGTTGTAGCTCTTGTAGGCATGCTCAATTATGTTCATGTCATAGGTGGGACCGTTGGCCCAGATCAATCGGCTCTGCCAGATAAACTTGGCCAGTTCATCCAGTGCCTGGTCCAGAGGAATACGGTCTTGTTCGTTGAATGCTTCGTCCCGTGCTGCTGTGGGTTGGGTGGCCCACCAGTCTATGGTGCCTTGTTGGATGCTGCGGGCTTGTTGACTTTCTAGATCAATCCTGGCATAGTAGTGTCGTTCATGATAGCCTGTATCCAGCGGATCAAAACTCTGAGCTGCAATAGTCAAAATAGTTGTGTCGGGACCTGTGCCAAGTCCTTCAATATCGATCATTAAATCTGCCATACTGCAAGTATAACACAGAGTGGCTCGTGCCACAAGAGATAGTTTAGCCGATAACGAAGGTCAATGGTTGAGAAGCATCCACATACAGTTTGAGCTCTTCAATGCACTTGTCCATTTGTGCCTGTGCTTCGGCCTTCATTGCTGCACCATTGAGAGTACCGCCACCATTGGGGCCGGCAATGGTGCCAAACTTTTCACGGGCTTCACCAATGATCATTTTACTGGCTGCTACCATGTAGTCCTTGATCCATTGTTGGATCTGGAAGTCGCCCAACAACTGGATTTCGGGCTTGAGATTGTAGGTCCACAACAGGACCACTTCACCGTAGCCGGTTGGGCTGCGAATAAGTTGTAGTTTTTTGGTGACAGGATTCCAGGTGTAGTTTATAAAGCCGCCAAACATTCTAGCTGCCAATTCCACATACTGGGTGTAAAAATCGTAGGTGGCCAGGCCGCCTGATTGGTTAAAGTTGATCAGGTACACATTCATCTGTGCCTGACTAAACGGATCAAAATTAGAACCTGTTGGCCCCGAGGCAATGCCAAAACTGCGCCGGAAAATCTGTCTAACACTCTGCACTTCTTGTGGCAAGGTGTAGATGTTCTGCTGATTTACCAACTGCATAAAGCTGTAGCTTTCTTCGTAGGCATTGTTGGCCCGTTGGCGATAGGTGCCAACAGTTCTTTGATACGCTGCTTCTAGATGAGCAGGATCAAGTTCAAGGTCAATGATTTGATGGCCCAGTTGTAGGCGCACATACTCAAAGAGATTGGTTTTTAGCGTGATTAAATCAATAGATTGTTGTTCGACCATTAGGGGCTCCGTGCCCTATATTTAGTCTTTTACCACGCCTTCAGTATAACCAAGTTCTCAGTTCCACGTCCGTTAAACTGTGTCTCTGTAGTGGTTAGATCTTTGTAGATCTTTCTAGCAGCAGGCTTGCCAGCGGCCTGCATGGCCCGCACAATGTCAGCTGGTTTGCGCACAGTTTTCTGCACACTTTCTGCGGTGCTAAAACCAATGATGCTGTTGCTCTTGACAGTAAATGTGCCCACATGCGAGTCTGCTACCACATGGATCAGTTTGCGTTTCTTGCTGTCATACAGCCAGGCTTCGCTCTTGTCCACTAGGTTTGCAGGAGCAAGTCCTTTGATTTTGAGATCCACAATTTCTGCCTGAAACTTGAACTTGGCTGCACGTTTTTCTGGACTAATGGCCTTGGCCTTGCGTGGCTTGCGGTCAACCTTCTTGATCTGCACGTATGCGCCACAGTCATTGATCACTGCTTCACAAAACTTCACAATGCCGCGCATTTGAATCTTGGTGAAGTTGCTGTAGCCTTCTGCTAGTTGAGCATCCTTGCCGCCAATCACTGTTTCAAATTCTACAAGTTTGCGTTTCCAGTCTGTGGCAATTTCATTTACCATTTGTGGTGCTACATTTTTGCCACGGATGATAGTAATGGGCTTGATGTCTGCGCTCATCTTGGCACCGGACACCACAAAATCGTCAAACAAACCTTCCAGCTCGCCTGCACATTCTGTAAGTTTTTCCCGCAATCGATCCTGGATGGTTTGGCGGGCAGGTGCTGTGTCTGTTTTTTCCACTTCTGCTTGTTGAGTGGTTCCTAGAGTGTCTGCCAGCATGTTGTCTAGTTGAATCTGTTCTGCTTCAGTCAAGTCCAGCCCCACCTGGCTCATTCTACACATCCAGCCTGTGGTCAGTCTCAGTGCAGAATCCGGAACACCGCGAAGCAGTCGCACATCGTTCTTGCGGCCGTGAGTTTCCAGGTAGCTCACCACCATGTCTCTGGCATCCTTTTTGCCATAAAAGTAATTGTACCAGCTAAACGCCTTGGTCAACTGACTTATTCGATCATAAATGGGCTGTACACGCCAGGTGGGCTCATCGCCCATGAATTTGGTATCGGCGCTGCGTGGGTTTAATGGACGCACAGTGGCGCGAACTGGCTGAGCAGTGGCAGTGGTTTTCATGGTACTCCTTACTAATGCAGTAATTATAACACAAACAGGATTATTGGTCAACTGACCCATAAATACATTACCATGCCCAGATTATCACTATACAAACCCAATCGCTCAGCCGACTATCAGTTTTTTGATAGAACAATAGCCGAAATGTATCAGGTGGGCGGAGCCGACGTGTATCTGCACAAATACCTGGGCCCGGCCACAGGCGACAACGGAGGCAATCCGGATGCTACCTTGCCTAAATATGACACACTGAATCCGTTGTTTATTGAAGATCTGTTGTTGTTGGAAAATAGAGATAGAAAATACGATCAAGACATCTATGTCATGCGTGGCGTTTATCGAGCACAAGACATAGATTTTGATCTTACACAATTTGGCCTGTTCCTGAACAACGACACCTTGTTTATCACCTTTCATTACAACCGCATGATAGACACCGTGGGTCGCAAACTCATGAGTGGAGACGTGCTGGAATTGCCCAGTCTACGCGACTACAATCCTTTGAACAGTGACATACCCCGAGCCCTGCCCAAGTGGTATGTGATCCAAGACGCATCGTTTGCCAGCGAAGGCTTTAGCCAAACCTGGCTACCACACCTGTGGCGTGTGAAGGCCACGCCCATGGTCAATGCACAAGAGTACAACGATATTACCAAGCAGCCGTTTGAACCCAACAACATCTGGGATCCGGGCAATTTTTATCCAGGTGGAACAACTGTGTTATACGGCGACAAATATTACATATCAAACAAAAACGTTCCTCCGGGCACAGAGATAACCAATGCAGAATACTGGACTGAAAAAATCAATCCCATCAGCATTGCTGATTGGCAAAGCACTAGACCCAAGGATCTAGAACTGAATGATGCTATCCTGGTTCAGGCCGAAGCAGAAGTTCCCAAGTCAGGATTTGATGTGGTTAAATTTTATATTGTGGCCACCAATTCAGATGGTACACCTGCCAATCCTGAATCAGCAACCTACACCGCAGATTACACCATCACAGATGCCAGCCGCACTGTGGCCAACGATGGCAACACTCCAACCGGCGATGGCTACACTGCCGGCTATCTAACCGGTGACGGCAAAGCACCCAACGGATTGCCTGTGACTGCTGGCGTTAATTTTCCGCCCGCTGCTGTTGCTGGACAGTTTGCTTTGCGCTTGGATTATTTCCCCAATCGCTTGTTTAGATTCAACGGCACCAGCTGGATCAAGATCGAAAGCGATGTTAGAACCAATCTCACACCAGGTGCCAACAACAATACTTTGCGGTCGGGCTTTGTGAACAATACATACACTGTGAACTCCACTGATCTTGGCAACATACCTAGTCGTCAGAGTCTGAGTCAAGCCCTGATACCAGATGCTGTCAACGGCGACGATGGCGGTAATAAAACTGCAAATCCCTACCCAGCCACACAGCCATATCAGAAGTCCAGTTAACCAGGTACAAACTAATGAGTCAATTTTTTTTCGACGAACAGATACGTAGATATCTGTTGCAATTCACCCGCATGTTCAGCTTGTTCGAAGTTGAGTACGGGCGTGATGAGCAAGGCATCAAGGATCTGGTGCGTGTGCCCATACGCTACGGTGATGCCAGTCGTCAAGCACAGACAATTATACAACAGAATTCTGCCAACTCGCTGCCGTCCTCTCCCTTGATGACTTTTCACATCACAGGACTGGACTATGATCGACCCAGAATGCAAGAACCCTATCATGTGAACAAAATGATGGTTCGTCAGCGATCATATGATCCTGGCACAGAAACTTATGAAACCACACAGGGCAATGCTTTTCAAATTGAACGCCTGATGCCAGTGCCCTACAAGTTGACAATCAACCTGGACATATGGACCACCAACACCAATCAAAAGATGCAGTTGTTCGAACAAATTGCCACATTGTTCAATCCTAGCCTGGAGATACAGGCCACGGACAACTACATTGACTGGACCAGTCTTACCACATGCGATCTTGAACGTGTGAACTGGAGTTCAAGAACTATCCCTGTGGGCACAGAAAATCCCATAGACAACATGACTCTGACTTTTAGCCTGCCAATCTGGATATCAAGTCCGGCCAAGGTCAAGAAGCTGGGTGTTGTGGAACGTGTGATTGCGTCTATTTTTGATGCCAACGGCGATGCCAACAATGCGCTGCTGGACAACGACCTGCTGCTGGGCACCAGAGTCAAGGTAACTCCATACAGTTATCAAGTGTTACTGTTGGATGGACAACTACAGGTGTTGCAGCCTGCTCAGGTTGTGAATCCTGATCGCCTGAGCCTGGCACCGTTCACATTTCCCATAGTAGAAAATCCACAAATCACATGGCCAGCAGTGGTCAGTGCGTATGGAGTTCTCAGACCTGGTATCAGTTATGTCACCTTGGACAATCCCTGGGCACCAGATTCCAGTATTGTGGGCACTGTTGCTGTGAATCCTGCTGATGACCGATTGTTGATCTTCAACATTGATCCTGACACTGCACCACAAAACACTCTGGATCCTGTGAACTCTGTGGTCAATCCCTTGACTGCTGCTCCAGGAGATGGCTTGCCTGCTGCGGTGACAGGACAAAGATACCTGCTGACTGAAAGCACCGGCAATGCTGCCAACGTGGGCACCAATCCCACTGCCTGGAGTGGATCCGGTGCTCAGCCCTTGATTGCCCACAGCGGCGACATTGTGGAATACAATGGTGCAAGATGGATCATAGCATTTGACAGTCAAAACGATGTTGGTGCTCAGTACGTGGTCAATCTGACCACAGGTATCCAGTACTACTGGGACAACATGAAATGGGTCAAGAGCATTGACGGCCTGTACGCCGGGGGCGCATGGAACCTCATATTGTGAAAGCAGTGGGGGTATGGTTTTATTGTCCTGACACACACAGATATCTGTATCTACTGCGCAACGATTCCAAGTATCCTGACACCTGGGGACTGGCAGGTGGCAAGGTAGAGTACGGCGAAACACTAATTGCAGCAGTGGAACGAGAGTGTGCAGAAGAACTGGGTGCCATGCCCGAATACAAGCAATTGATACCTATTGAAAAATTCACATCACCTGATTCAGCGTTTGAATATCACACCTTCTGGTGTCGGGTGGAACAGGAGTTTGTGCCTGAACTAAATCATGAACATGTGGGCTATGCCTGGATCAGCACAGGACGCTGGCCTAGGCCGCTGCATCCTGGATTGTGGAACACTGTGAATCTAGACGCTGTACAGCAAAAAATTCGGCAGATTGAACAGACCTTATAGTCTGCCAACCACTACTTCAATTGTGCCAACACCGGTGCCGTTGTAACTTTCCACTGCTTTGCCAATGATCACACCTGGTTGATAGTGCTGCATGTCCAGGCGTTCGGCAACACCTGCTCGACTGCTGGATACCACTCGATCACCCACAGCAACGGGACCAATCACTTGACAAGGTACACGACCAATCAAGCCAACTTCTACAGTGAATTCACTAACCAGTCCTGAGTTCATCACGTGAGCAGGATTGGTAGATACTACCCCTGCAATTCTAGCATCATGACTTGAGTTACTGACAGTTACTTCTTGATCACCGCCAAATACCAGCACAGTGCCCGGAGGATATTCAGCATCTGATTTGTAGACTTCGGCCAAGTCAGCATACAGTGCTGTGGTTGCCTGAGCAAACAGTCTATTGAAGTAGATGCCTGAACTGCCAATGTTGCCCACTGCATTGCCGGCTCCATTCACAATGGCAGTGACCGCTGCACTCGAGTTCACTGTGATAATACCTGCTGTGGTCAAGTTGCCACCGGTGACGTTGCCACTTACTGCTAGCGCACCCAATGTACCAACTGAGGTAATATTTGCTTGTGCTGCTGTTGCTAGTGTTCCTGTTAATAAAGTGCCACTAACATTGCCGCCGGTGATGTTGCCAGAAACATATGCTGTGCCAGCCACAGCCAGATTGGTAGTTGGAGCAGTATTACCAATGCCCACGTTGCCATTGGTATCAATCCTGGCTCGTTCACTACCACCTGTGTAAAAGGTTAGTGGTAAGTATGATCCGGTACCAATTTGTCCTGCTTGAAGTCTACTGTCAGCAGCGGCTGCAATTATTTGAATTGTTGATGTATTGGTTGTGTTGCTGTTGTTTAAAGCACTGAAACTACTTAAATTACCAGTTCCACTTGGAATTACTATTAAAATTGTATTGCTATTTGCTGTACTTGACTGGAACATTGGCCGGCTTGCGATAGTAGCGTTGCCAAAGTCACCAAGTATGCGTTGTGCAGTTGAACTGAAAGTTAGATTACCAGCAGTTGATATGTTACCACCAGTGACGTTACCTGTTGCTGAAATTAATCCGCCTGTATTAACATTGCCACCGGTGATGTTGCCTGTGGCTGAAATTACGCCAGTAACAAATTCGCCTGTAGTGGCAAACACAGCTACATTGGCAGTGCCACCAATGTTCACAGTGGCATTGCCGCCTGAACTTGCGATAGTGATATTACTTGTGCCGTTAGCAATATTTGCTCCGCCGCCACCTCCTCCAGATATGCCTGTCAGTAGCGATCCATTGCCAACAAAGTAATTACCAGTTACATTACCTGAGACTGAGACCACAGCACCAGTATGACTGGCTGTATTCACAATCGTTGTAAACATGCCATTGTTGGCTGTTATATTGCCTGTTACTGAGACTAGGCCACCTGTATGACTGGCTGTGTTTACAATCGTGGTAAACATGCCATTGTTGGCTGTGACGTTGCCTGTTGCCGAAACTAGGCCATCTGCGTTAACATTTCCACTAGTAACGTTGCCACTCACTGAGACCACAGCACCTGTATGACTGGCCACATTCACAATTGTGGTGAACATGCCGTTGTTGGCTATGACATTGCCCGTGGCCGAAATTAATCCGCCTGTACGTATGTTGCCGCCTGTGATATTACCTGTTGCTGAGATCAGCCCTGTGGTGGTTACGTTGCCGCCAATGAGATCGCCAGTCCCCAGACTGACACCAGTGGCAGTGGCACTGATACTCTGAGTACCCAACTCAATAGTGTTGCCTGCTAGATACAGAGTATTCCATCTCTGAGTGGGACTACCCAAGTTGTATGTTATATCAGCACTTGGCAACAAGTTTCCAAGCACATTGCCCGAAACACTCAAATTCACTGTGTTAATTGATGCACCGCTGCTAACATTGCCTGTGGCACTGATCAGGCCGCCAGTGACTACATTGCCACCAGTGATGTTACCTGACACACTTACCACTGCACCTGTGAAGCTGGCTACATTTACGATATTTGTAAATAAACCACTAGCAGCAGTGACGTTGCCCACAACAGATATCTGGCCATTGGTGATTATGTTTCCAGTCGCAGATATCTGGCCATTGGTGGTTATATTACCACCAGAATACACAGTACCAGCATCAATATTTCCAGCACTAACATTTGCCAAGAAGGTTGAACCGGTCACAGTTAGTGCGCCTGTTGCTGAAATTAAGCCACCTGTGAGTAGGTTGCCGCCTGTGACATTGCCTGAAGCACTGACCACACCTGTGACATATTCGCCTGTGGTGGCAAACACAGCTACATTGGCAGTGCCACCAATGTTCACAGTGGCATTTCCACCTGAACTTGTTATGGTTATGTTGGACGTGCCATTGGCAATACTTGTTCCGCCACCGCCTGCTATGCCTGTTAGTAGCGATCCGTTGCCTAGAATATAGTTGCCGGTCACATTGCCTGTGGCTGATATGTTGCCGGCAATGTTGTACAGGTTATTGTTGACGTTGAGAGTATTGGCTGTGAGAGTGTTGACCGAGATGGCGTTGGCCGTGATGATGTTGGCAGACGAAAGAATTCGACTCCAAGAATTAGGGGTGGTAGCATACTGATATGCTATACCACCCACTACTGCAATTTGCCCGTTAGTTGGCGTGCTGGGAAAGGCCATCTACTACCCTTTTAATTTTTGCCAATCACAAGTTCAATCATGCCTTCACCGCCTGCGAAGTTTTCCAGTGCCTTGCCAATTATGGTACCTACTTTTGGACTTGCAATTGTTACTGCCCGAGCTCTACCATTTCCTGCTGACACCATTAGATCACCTTTGCGTACAACACCTGTTACCTTGACTGGAACTCTACCAATCAGTGCCACTGGCAATGTGATATCACCAACTATGCCCGAATTCATCAGGTGTGCAGGATTGGTTGATATTACGCCAGCAACTCGTTTGCTAGAATCAGTGTTACTTATTGTGATTTCTTGAGCTCCGTCAAAATCTACCACAGTACCTGCATCGTATTCGGCGTCACTCACATACATTTCAGCCAAGTCGGCGTAGAGTGCTGATGTTGCTTGAGCAAACAGTCTATTGAAACTCAATGCCGCACTACCAATATTAGCTGTGGCGTTGCCGGTTGGCATGAAGTTGCTACTGATGTTGACATTACCAGTACCATTGGGTGTCAACACAATATTGGCGTTGCCAGCAGTGGTCTGGAGATCCAATTGAGCAGAGTCTTGAATTGCCCCACTTATAAGCAAATTACCAACTGTGATGTTACCAGTTGCTACTGTCAAGCTAGCACCAGTGATAGCACCAGTTACACTAACTGTAGCACCTGTGTGTGTTGTAGCATTGACATTGGCTCCACCCAGTACATTGCCACCAGTGATGTTGCCAGTTGCTGAAATCAGGCCACCTGTCAAGATGTTGCCACCAGTGACATTACCACTTGCACTGTAATTTGCAGCAGTAGATGCTCCTGTGACTGCAACATTGCCACCAGTGATGTTGCCAGTTGCACTAATCAGTCCACCTGTCAAGATATTGCCACCAGTTACGTTGCCACTTGCACTGACAACTGAACCTGTGATACTTGGAGTTGCTCCTTGCAACACTGTGGTTCCGCCTGCAGGATTGGTAATTATAACCGCTGTTGCGTTGGCACTGATCTGACTGTTGCCCAGATAAATTGTGCTGTTGCTCAAGTACAGATCTTTCCAACGCTGTGTTGTTGTACCCAGGTCATATGTGACATTGGCACTTGGCAACAAGTTACCGCCCACAGTTACTCGGTCTGTGCTGAACACAGCTATATTGCTTACACCACCAACAGTGATGTTGGCATTGCCATTCAGCGTTTGGATATCAATCTGTGTGGTTCCGTTCTGGATTCTATCGCCCAGAATGTTGCCGCTGAGTGTGGCGTTGCCGCTTACACTTAAATCGCCAGTGATTGACACAGCAGCCGAAGTGATAACCATCACATTTGATGTTCCGCCAACTGACGCTGCAATATTGCCGCCTGAGCTGACCACACTCATGTTGGTTGTGCCGTTGTTGATATTGCTTACACTGGTAATGATACCGCTCAACGAAGCACCGTTGCCATAGTAGTTTGTGGCATACACATCTCGGAATGTTTGTCCACTAGCACCAATATCATACACATTAGTAGTGGCTACCAGCAGGCTGCCTGAGATTGCCACGTTGGCAACTACTCCGCCTGCAAAAGCAGGACTAATTATGTCAACCCAGTAATCGCTTGTGCCGTCATTGAGATATTCATACAGCACGTCTGTGGAAGTATTGTACCACTGCCAGCCTTCCAGTGGGTTGGCTGGTGGTGTGGTGCTTGCTGTGTAATTTACACCAAACACAATGGCCTGACCATTGGCATAGTAGTAGTTGTTGGACAGAATGTTGCCACCAGCAATGTTGCCAGTGGTAGTGATCAATCCGGTTGTGCTGATGTTGCCGCCAGTGATGTTGCCGCTTACAGACACAACTGTGCCCAGTATACTTGAACCGGTAATTGTTCCTGTTGAACTGATCAGTCCGCCTGTCAACACATTACCACCAGTGATGTTGCCTGTGGCACTTGCGGTGCCGCCTGTGGCAATGTTTCCGCCGGTTATTGTGGCAGCACTAGTAATGGTTGATGTGGCACTAATCAAGCCACCTGTGAGTACATTGCCACCGGTGATGTTACCAGTTGCTGACGCAGTACCACCAGTGGCCAAATTGCCACCTGTTACTGTGCCAGTTGCTGAAGCAGTTCCACCAGTGGCCAAGTTTCCACCTGTGATTGTGGCTGAACTTGTGATAGTTGAAGTAGCACTAATCAAGCCACCTGTGAGTACATTACCACCGGTGATATTTCCTGTGGCACTTGACGTACCACCTGTGGCAATATTGCCACCGGTAATGGTTGATGTAGCACTGATCAAACCACCTGTGAGTACATTACCACCGGTGATATTTCCTGTAGCACTTGCAGTTCCGCCTGTGGCTATATTTCCACCAGTTATTGTGTCAACGCCGGTTATTGTTCCAGTAGCACTTATCAGCCCACCTGTGAGTACATTACCACCTGTGATATTGCCTGTGGCACTTGACGTACCACCTGTGGCAATGTTTCCACCTGTTACTGTTCCGCTTGCACTTAACACGCCGGTGATGAACTCACCTGTGGTGGCAAACACAGCAACATTTGATGTGCCGTTGACACTGACTGTGACATTGGCATTGGCAGCAGCAATAGTCACATTTGATGTGCCATTGTTGATGTTGGCCACACTGGTGATAACACCAGTTAGTGATGCACCATTACCCAGAATGTAGTTACCAGTAACATTACCAGTAGCACTTACTTGTCCGGCTGTTAAGACATTGCCACCTATGACATTTGCAGTGGCACTGAGTGTGGTGCTTGAAATTACATTGGCACCAGAAATATTACCGCCTGATCCGGAAGTTGAAATATTTCCAAAGATAGCGTTGCCAGTTGCTGAAACTATTCCACCTGTGAGTACATTGCCGCCAGTGATATTACCAGTAACACTGGCTGTTCCGCCAGTGGCCAAGTTGCCACCAGTTATTGTGGCAGCACTAGTGATTGTTGATGTAGCACTGATTAATCCACCTGTCAACAAATTACCACCAGTAATACTGTCTGCACTTGTGATAGTGCCAGTTGAACTGATCAAACCACCTGTTAAGACGTTGCCACCGGTGATATTACCAGTTGCACTTGCAGTTCCACCTGTGGCTAAATTACCACCGGTTACGGTACCAGTTGCACTTGCTGTTCCACCAGTGGCCAAGTTGCCACCTGTAATTGTTCCGGTTGCTGATGCAGTACCACCTGTAGCCAGGTTGCCACCGGTTATTGTGGTTGCACTTGTGATAGTACCAGTTGAGCTAATCAATCCACCAGTTAAGACGTTGCCACCAGTGACATTACCGCTTGCACTGACAACAGATCCCAACAAACTGGAACCAGTTACTGTGCCGGTTGAGCTTATCAATCCACCTGTCAGCAAATTGCCACCGGTGACATTGCCTGATGCACTCAGACTTGCTGCACCAAATGTGCCAGCAGTGGAAATATTACCACCAGTAATGTTGCCTGTAGCACTGATTAGGCCGCCTGTGACCACATTGCCACCTTGAACATTGCCTGTCAAACTTACACTTGTACCTGTTGCAGCACCAATATTGGGTGTAGTCAGGTTAGCACCAGCCTTGACAATGATATTGCCTGTGCCGTCAAATGCTGTGGTATTGTTGTCAATCTTGGCTGAGAATACTGTGCCGTTAAGGCTCAGACCAGCTGCAGAATTGGCTGAGTAAACTTGACTACTACTGAATATACTAAAAGAAATATTGCTTGTGCCAAATGTGATTACACCTGTTGGCGCACTAACAATAAAGGCCGAGCCTGCATTAACATTACCACCAGTAGTGAAGAAATAATCATTGATACTGAATGATTCTGCATTGTCAGATCCGTATTGATCAGTATCAGTAGATCGAACAATTACTGTGGCGTTGGCCCAGACATACACACCGTTTTGCACAGCGTTGGCTTGATCTTTGACCAGAATACGTGTGCCAATGGTTTGAACATTGCCGGTATCAATTAAATTAAATGATCCTGTTGTGGTCAGTGTTGCACCAACACCATTGCCTACGCCATTGGGTTGAGCATATGTAATCGTACCACCTGTGGTAGTGGCCAGGGTAGTAGTTGTTGCCACAACCACAGCCTCGTGATAACTGATAGCAGTTGTTGCAAGATTGTCAACGTATTCTTTGTTGGCTGCATCAGAAGACTGTGCTGGATAATTTACGTTGTTAATCCAGGTGTTTGCACTTAATACAATGTTGCCTGCAGGATTCAAGTTTAAATTACCCGATGCTGTGCTGATTGTCAATGCACCGCTTGTGGGTCTAATAGCACTGGTATTAACATTGCCAGCAATAACGTTGCCGGTTACTGATACCAGTCCAGAGGTCAACAAGTTGCCGCCGGAGATATTAGATGTTGTTGTAATGCTGCCAGTTGAACTGATCAGTCCACCTGTCAACAAATTACCACCAGTTATGTTACCTGCTGCACTTGCAGTTCCACCTGTGGCCAAGTTGCCACCGGTTACAGTTCCTGTAGCACTTGCAGTACCACCCGTAGCAATATTGCCACCTGTTATGGTGCCTGCTGCACTAGCAGTTCCGCCAGTGGCCAAATTGCCACCTGTTATTGTATCAACACCGGTTATTGTTCCAGTTGCACTAATCAGTCCACCAGTAAGTACATTGCCACCAGTGATATTGCCAGTTGCTGACGCAGTACCGCCTGTGGCAATGTTTCCACCGGTTATTGTGGCAGCACTAGTGATTGTTGATGTGGCACTAATTAATCCACCTGTCAACAAATTACCACCAGTGACATTACCTGTGGCGCTTGCAGTACCACCTGTGGCAATATTTCCACCTGTTACGGTACCTGCTGCTGAAGCGGTTCCACCAGTGGCCAAGTTGCCGCCGGTTACAGTGGCTGAACTTGTGATGGTTGATGTGGCACTAATTAATCCACCTGTGAGTACATTACCACCTGTGATGTTGCCAGTTGCTGATGCAGTTCCACCTGTGGCCAAGTTGCCACCGGTTATAGTTCCTGCTGCTGAAGCAGTTCCACCTGTGGCTAAGTTGCCACCTGTTATTGTGTCAACACCAGTTATTGTTCCTGTAGCACTGATTAATCCACCAGTTAGCAAATTGCCACCAGTTACTGTACCTGTTGCACTTGATGTACCACCTGTGGCAATATTTCCACCAGTTACTGTACCGCTTGCACTAACAACACCTGTAACGTATTCACCTGTTGTGGCAAACACCGCAACATTTGATGTGCCGTTGACACTGACTGTGACGTTGGCGTTGGCAGCAGCAATAGTCACATTTGATGTGCCATTGTTGATGTTGGCCACACTGGTGATAACTCCGGTCAAGGATGCACCGTTACCCAGGATATAGTTACCAGTTACGTTGCCGGTTGCACTTACTTGTCCGGCTGTTAAGACATTGCCACCTGTGATATTGCCTGTGGCACTAGCTGTGCCGCCTGTGGCAATGTTTCCACCGGTTACAGTTCCTGCTGCACTAGCAGTTCCACCTGTGGCCAAATTGCCACCGGTTACGGTAGCTGAACTAGTAATTGTTGATGTGGCACTGATCAGTCCACCTGTGACAACATTGCCACCAGTAACATTACCACTTGCGCTGACAACTGTGCCCAACAAACTTGAACCGGTCACTGTACCAGCTGAACTGATCAATCCACCAGTTAAGACGTTACCACCAGTTATTGTACCAGCAGCACTTGCTGTTCCACCTGTGGCCAGATTGCCACCAGTTATTGTATCGCCGCCAGTTATTGTTCCAGTAGCACTTATCAGTCCACCAGTGAGTACATTGCCGCCAGTTATTGTGCCTGTGGCACTTGCTGTTCCACCAGTTGCAATATTACCACCAGTGATTGTGCCTGTGGCACTTGCTGTACCACCAGTGGCCAAATTGCCACCTGTTACAGTACCTGCGGCACTAATTGTGGTTCCTGCTGATACTGCACTGGTTGCAGCCAGATTGTTGGAACTAAAATTATTGGCTGTAAAAATTGCAGTAGCATTTGAACTGAGTGTTTGATCACCAAGAATCAGTGTGTTACCACTTAGATACAAATCTTTCCAATATTGTCCTGGACCGCCAAGGTTGAATGTTGCGTTGGCAGAGGGCAATAAGTTACCAATTACATTGCCAGTAATACTAAAATTACCTGTTTGTGTTAGTCCGGCAGTTATTAGATTACCACCAGTTATTGTGCCTGTGGCACTGGCTGTGCCACCAGTGGCCAAGTTGCCACCAGTTACTGTACCTGTTGCTGACGCAGTTCCGCCTGTGGCCAAATTGCCACCTGTTACTGTTCCTGCTGCACTGGCTGTTCCCCCAGTGGCAATGTTGCCACCGGTTACGGTTCCTGCTGCTGAAGCTGTTCCGCCAGTGGCCAAATTGCCACCGGTTACGGTTCCTGTTGCACTAACAACACCTGTTACAAAAGCACCAGTTGGAGCAAACACAGCAACATTGGGAGTTCCTGTGACCGTAATTGCAATATTGCTATTAGCTGCTGCTGCAATATTGCTGTTGCCAGCTGAGATTGGAAAACCGCCGCTTGAAGCCACAACTCCAGTCAACTGACTACCGTTACCAAAGTAATAATCAGCTGTGATATTGCCGCTGGCAACAATGTCCACTCCCACAGTCAAGTTGCCATTTACTGCAATGGTATTGGCAGTAATAACGTTTGCTGTGGATAAAATTCTAGTCCAGCTGTTGGTTGCACTGGAATACTGATATGATATCTGATTAACTACGGTTACTTGACCGTTTGTGGGTGTTGTTGGAAATGCCATTGATTACGCTCCTAGTATTGGTTATAATGTATTTATAAAAAAAACAGATTTAGAAATTACAGTCTGTATTATTTTATGTTTGCTTGCTCTGCCAACCACTGTTCTCGGGTCATTTGACGCGGTTGCTGAGCGGTTTTTTGTTGCTCAAGCCATTGTTCTCTAGTCATCATTGGCTCATTTGTCTGGGCTGTTTGCTGTGCCAACCATTCTTCTGCTGTCATAGTAGGGCGAGAATCTCGCAACAATGTTGGAGCATGCGTGGTCTTGATCTGCTGTTGGCTTGCTAGCCACTGCTCTCTAGACATTGGGCTAGCTGATTGCTGTTGGGCTAGCCATTCCTGATCAGTCATTTTTGTTTCTTCTGCCAGCCATTGCTCAACTGTTAGTTTTGCCACTGCATTTTCAACAATTTGTGGATCTGCTATCAGTGAATCACCCATTGGATGACGTGGATATTTTTCTTTTACTGCCCGTATTCTAGCTGCCATTGGTGCTGGAAAAACTCCAGCATGATACAGGGCATCCAGTTGTTCTTGCACACTGGGATACTCTCTAGCACGATTCCGTTGATACATGTTCCAGTCATAGGACTGTTGCAGTCGCCGTTGCTCTTCAAGTATTTGTGCTGTGGTCACTGGAGCCGTCTCGGGCTTGTGCCAGATTATTGTTTTGTCATACATGCCCACACTGACTTCTGCTCCGGGCACCAGACTCTGTATAGCATGAAACACGGTTATCATGATGCGGTGATCTCCATGGCTATCAACCAAATATTTGTGCTAGTAAGTGTGCTGCTGGCATTGGACACTTTTTGTTGTAGTTTGTAGGTCACTGGTGATGTGGTGCCTGGTGTGTCCACATAACTGTAAGATACAGAACCTGTGACTCCAATACCACCTCCTGAAACTGTTGTTCCGCATGTTTGTATTTGCAAACTGGTGCTGGAACTTCTGACCAACTGAGCGTCCGCTGTGACATCCTGTCCTGCCAATGATGTAAAACTGGTGGTACCAGTGGCTATAACAAAAACTTTGCTGGTTGCACTTGATGGGGTAATGGTCACATTGGCATAACTGATGTCAGCATAACTGGTGCTGTTTGTGATACTGCCTCCGAGGCTCGGACTCATTACTGTTTGTACCACTGCACCTACGGGCATGTTATACGCAGGCAATCGATTGTTGGTATAAAGATTCTGTGTGTAGGTGTTACGGAAATACACTGTGCTAGTGCCAATGTCATAGGTGACATTGGCAACTGGCACCAAGGTGCCAGAAATTGCCACGTTGGCAACTACTCCACCTGCAAAGGCAGGACTGGTTGTGTCAACCCAGTAATCGCTTGTGCCATCATCAAGATATTGATACAACACATCGTTGGCAGTGTCATACCACTGATCAGTCACCTTGGGTGCTGGGCTAACAGGTGGTGCTGTATTGGCAGTGTATACTATTCCAGGAGGAACTGGTGTACCATTGGCATAATAGTAATTGTTCGAAAGTATGTTGCCGCCGGTGATATTGCCCGAGACGCTGACTGCTCCAGAAACATATGCACCTGTATTGGCAATAACAACCACATTACCCGTGCCATTCACACTCATGGTGATGTTGGCATTGGCAGTGGCGATAGTTACATTACTGGTACCATTGCTGATAAATGTGGTATCTACACCAAACTCACCAACGTATCTGTAGCCAACAATATAAATTGTGTTGGCTGTGCCAGTACCAATGGCTGCTGGTATGGTTGCACCATTGAAGTTTAGTACGCCTGACTGATAGTCAAAGAACCAGGTGTCGTCTGACCCAGAACCGGCACCAAACAACTTGGTACCTGCTGTTTGCGGATTGCTTATGTTTGCGGCGCCAGCATATATCTGTACCAGGTAGTTGTCACCAAACTGTGTGGGAATCCAATTGGTTGAGTTTGTTTTCCAGGTTTGATTGTCAGGTGCTGTTAGGTCTTCTGTACATTGTACTGCAGGACTGTATCCGGCTCCGCCGCCATCCTTGTACACCTGCACCAGTGGTGTGGTATTGGCAGGCGGTGAAGCAGGTATGTCTCCACTCTGTGTCCAGATAAGGTCGCCGCGATACAGCAGCGGACTGGCAATGCTTTCGTTGAAGGCTTCTTTGGAAGAGGGCTCGGCTGTTTTGGTTACACCGTAGCCGACCTTTTTCCAAAGGTAGTCAATCTTTTGTGATTCGTTGAACGAAGCAGCCATTAAGATGCCACTCCTATCTGCAGATCTGTAATAGATTGTCCGGCCGCTAATGCAATTCTAATTAGAATATTGGTACCAGTGCTGTTGGCGGCGTTTTGAGATCCTAGGGTCATTGTGTAAGCTACGTTAGAGATTGCTGTATTTAATGGAATTACATCCGCCCCGGTCACGGCACAACCATCTGAACCGTTGCCGCCGGTGCCGGTGGCTGCACCAGGAACTCCTGATCCAGCATACTGAGTAGATGCTTCCAGCCATCCGTTGATGGTACTGGTAGGTCCTGGGAACCCTGGTGTGGGTGACGAGAATCCGCTTTTGTCTATTGTGGTTCCGGGTGCAGCCAACCATACGCCCGCAACACCTGTGGTTGTGGTTAATCTAATATCAAAGTTTGCCAGACTTGGTCTTGCAAATGCAAAAGTAAAGTACTGTGTGCTGGTGCGACCGCCAATGACTGACAAGTTTGGTCCTACTGGCAAATATCCTGTGCTGAGATCAACTGCATACTGTTTGAGCACCCCGTATCGAACCACAGCTTCTGGTGTTCCAGCAATGGTTTGTACTCCAGACCAAGCATTGGCAGTGTAAAAATTGGTTGAATTAGAAAACACCGGAGTGTTGCCTGCTGTGCTCATCACTATTCGTATGGCTGCTTGTGTGTTGGCAGTGGGCGTACAAGTTATTGCCTGTTCGTTTATACCAGAGTTTGCACCTGCGTGCATCTGTATATTTGCTGGCAACTGCACTGTGGCACTGGTTCCAATCACGTTGAATATGTTGGCCTGCAAAGTGGCCACGCTGTTGTTGGCTCCTGTTAGATTGGCAGTCAAGTTGCCAAGTGTGTAGGATGACCCAACACCCACATTGGCATTTAGGTTGGCTCCTGTCAAGAAGCTGTTACCAGCATTGTTGATTGTACCAAGTGCCTTGGTCTGTGTTGCAGATAATATGGCTCCGGATCCTTCGATCACTGTTCCGCTGGCCAACACAAACGGATCTGCACTTCTAAATGTTTGTCCAGACAAATTTGCCACTGCCAGTGTGGCAATGGTAATTGTGGGGGATCCTGTGTTGTAGTAAGGAATACCCGAAATATATCGATAGGTACCGGCTGTGGCTTCAACCAAGGTGGTACCGGCAGTGATCAAGCTAGGTGCTGAATTCAAATTGTCTTTGACAAATCCCACATAGTTGGTGTTGCCTGTCACAGAATCTACCAATTTGTAGTTGTTGTAACCAGTACTCAAGCTGCTGAGGGCACACGAAATATTGGCATTGAACACCTTGTAGAAGTAGCTTGGCACAGCAGCATTGGCCACGTGCAAGTCTCGATCTTGAGTGATTACCAATGCACCCGAGGTTCCAACTGTGTTGCTCACATTGCTAAATGTCACATTGCCAGCCGCGGCATTGTTGACATAGGCAAACAGGTTGGCTGTCAACTGAGTTGAACTGATGCCTGTGTTGGCATTGATAATATTAGCAGCAGTAACAATTGGTGTGGTTGTTGCAAAACGTGTGACACTGACACCATTGGCCACAATGTTGCCGCCTGAAGCATCTGTTGCCCCAGCAGCCAGTAACGGACTGGTTCCTTGGCTGGCATTGGCTATGGCCAAGTTGGAGAATCCACTAAGGTTAGTGGGTGCTGTGGGATTGGCAGCAATAAAAATATAACCAACATTGGAGATAGTGTTGCTTTGAGCAGTATTGGTTATACCATTGGGTGTGCCATTGGCTGTGAGTGCCACTGTGAACGCACCAGTGCTGTTGTAGGTGTGCAGCGTGTTGCCCACATTTGACACACCATTACTGAATGTGCTATCACCCCAGGACCAGTTGGCCAGATTACTGTTCTGACTGGTGTTCTGGAATGTAAATGTTGATCTGTTGGAAGTATTGTAGTCAGTATATAGGTATCCTACTTTGGCATTGCCTGTGTTGGCAGTGGCATCAGTTACAACGTTGGCTGTGGTTCCAATATAGTTGCCACGTACCTGAGGTTCTATTGTGATTGTGATGTTGCCACTCTGGGCCGGGCTGCTGCTGTAACCAGTGTACAAGTACAAATTGGCTGTGAACTGTTGATAAACGTTGCCAGCTTGGTTGGCAGCACTCAATACAAATGTGTTTGTGACATTGGCTGCTGCTGGGTTACCTGCAATACCTGTGCCCACATTGACGTTGCTGATATTGCCGTCACCGTAGTTGAAGTTGTACAATTGTTGTGCGCCAAAACTGGCTGTGTTTCCTGGCGTGCCATTTGAGTCGTTGCGGAAACTTATACCACCTAGGCCGTTGATCACGTTGGCCCGATTGGCTGTGACAAACACATTGCCGGTTTGAGGTGCAAAAACTTTGACGTTGCTGGCCGATGACACCACAGTAACATTGCTTGGCCCTGCGGTATTGCTGGTGCCACTTAAAACTGCACTGTACAAACTGTCTGCGTTGGATGACACAGAATTGTACTGATGAGTTACATTGGTAAATGAGGTATTGCCTAATCCCGGACCAGCACTAAAGTTAGCAGTACCATCACCAAAACTCAGATCATACCAGACCACATATTCACTTGTGTTGGTTATGGTTATGGTGTTGCCTGTGTTGAAACTGTTGCTGCTCAGAGTAAATGACGGTATTGGACTCGGAGTGTACAGTACAATGTTTGAAATATTGGCACTGCTAGTGGACCCTTTGGCACCATTGGCCGCATTGCCGTTGTAGGTTCCATTGGTATTGAAGGCGGTAAAGTTCACAGTAAAAGTTCCGCCTAGCGTATTGCTAAAGGTATGAACCGCATTGTCTGTGGTAGCGTTGGCTGTGCCATCTCCAAACTGCCACAAGAAACTGTTGGGATTACCAATGTAAAAACTAGTGAATGCCACGGTCAACGGGCTGGGCCCAGAATAAACATTGGCAATGATATAGGCATTGCCCACATAGGTGCTGTTGGCAATGTTCAATGACACCTGATTTAGATCGTCCAGACCATCTGTAACAAAAGTATCTGTGGTCCATCCAGGGTAAGCAACGTTGGCTGTTAGGCTACCGTCTGTGGGTGTGCCCAGTGTAATAGTATTGCCCACACCGCCAGAAGCAACAACATTAGAAAGTCCTGCACCGTTGCCAGAAAAATAATCAGCAGTGATGTTGCCAGTTGCACTTATTGATCCTCCAGTGAGGATGTTACCACCTGTGACATTGGCCGCACTTGTAATGTTACCGGTTGCACTTATCAAGCCGCTGATATTGACATTTCCACTGTTGACATTGCCTATTAAACTTAGACTTGCACCGGTTGCAGCACCAATATTGGGTGTGGTAAGATTGGCACCGGCTTTGACAATAATATTTCCACCAGCATCAAATGCTGTGGTATTAAGATCAACTTTGGCTGAGAATACAGTACCAGTTAGACTTAGTCCAGCGTCAACGTTGGCAGTATAGGCAGTTGTTTGACTAAACAGAGCAAAAGTAATGTTGCTTGTGCCAAAGGTAATAGTGCCCAGCGGTGCATTAACTATAAAAGCCGCACCAACATTGACATTACCAGTGCTGGTAAAGAAATAATCGTTTAGACTTATCTGTTGCGAACTATCTGGACCATATTCGTCTGCATCAGTGGCTCGTACAATTGCTGTGGCATTGGCCCAGGTGTAAATGCCGTTTTGTACTGCATCAGCTTGATCTTTAACCAGGATACGTGTGCCCAGTGTTTGAACATTGCTGGTATCAATTAGATTGAATGAGCCAGTTGTAGTTAATGTTGCCCCAACACCATTGGCTACTCCGTTGGGCTGAGCATATGTAATTGTACCACCTGTGCTAGAAGCCAGAGTGGTAGTGGTAGTTGCATATACAGGTGTGTGGTACGCTATAGCAGTTGACACCATGTTGTCAACATATAATTTTGTTGCAGCATCAGTATCTTGTGCTGGATAGGCCACACTGTTGATATAGGTGTTGGCCAACACAATATTGCCTGCTGGTTGCAGATTCAAATTGCCCGACGCAGTGGTAATTGTTAATGGCCCGCTGACAGGTCTAATAGCACCAGTATTGATATTGCCAGCAATCACATTGCCTGTGACACTTGCAAGTCCTGTGGCAAAAATATTGTTGCCAGAAATATTACCAGTTGCAGTAATCAATCCTGCTGTGCTTAAGTTACCAACAGTGGCATTGCCACTTGCTGATATTAGGCCTCCTGTGACAACATTGCCACCTAAAATATTGGCAGCACTTGTAATGTTACCAGTTGCACTTATCAAGCCGCCTGTTAGTAAATTACCTGCAGTTGTATTTCCAACTATACTTAGACTAACTAAATTGCCAACTGATGTTAGGCTTGAGTTTAATACATTTGAACTTAGAGTGTTGCCAATTAGTGCATTGGCATTCACACTAGATGCCGCGACGTCTGTTAGTTGACTACCATTACCAATAAAGTAATTGCCACTAACATTGCCGGTTGCTGTTATCAATCCCGCTGTGTTAATGTTACCAGCAGTAACATTAGCAGTTGCGGATATCAATCCAGCAGTGAGTAAGTTGCTGCCGGTTATGTTACCAGTTGCACTGATTAATCCACCAGTTGATAAATTACCACTAGTTGTGTTTCCGGTTACGCTCAGATTGCTTAGAGTTCCAACCGATGTCAGACTCGAGTTCAATACATTTGAACTCAGGGTGTTGCCCGTTAGTGCGTTGGCGCTTACTCCAGATGCTGTTACACCGGTTAATAAACTACCATTACCAATAAAGTAATTGCCACTAATATTGCCTGTGGTTGATACCAGTCCAGTTAAATTTGGTAAGTTGCCCGAATATGTTGGCAGGAAGGCTGCCACATCAGTATTGCTGTATCCTGCTGGTAATCCTGTGATGAATGCACCGTTACCAAGCAAATAACTGCCTGCTATGTTGCCGGTGGCACTTATAACACCAGTGACATATGCACCGGTGTTGGCAAACTGTGCTATGTTGCTGATTCCGCTTACGCCAACTGTGACGTTGCCATTGGTGGCCACAACAACATTACTGTTGCCATTCAACAGTGATGATCCAGCTGATACCGTAATGCCTGTTAGTAACGCACCGTTACCAACAAAATAGTTGCCTGACACATTGCCGCTGGCACTGACTTTGCCAGTGGTCAGTAAGTTTCCACCAATCACATTGCCTGAAGCACTGATAACAGTGGCACCAATGGTTCCAGATACAGACGTATTGCCTAGTGAAGCATTTCCAAAAATTACTAAGCCGTTACCAACAAAGGTATCGCCATACACATTGCCCTGGGCACTTACAACACTATCAACATTTACATTGCCAGCATGAATATTGCCAGTGTCTACATTGCCGCCAGTGATGTTGCCAGTGGCTGTGATAAATCCAGGTGTAACAAGATTACCGCCACGAATGTTTCCTGTGGCACTAACTGTGAGACTTGAGACTGTACCACCAGGAACACTGAGATTACCACCTGTTATGTTTCCTGTAGATGAAATCTGTCCGGCTGTAGTGATATTGCCGCCAACCACATTGGCAGTGGCAGTGACAGTGGTTCCGGTTACGGTGGTACCAATCAGATTGTTGCCGGTGATGTTGCCGACAGCACTGATTAATCCGCTGGCTGTAACAGTAACAGCATTGACTTTGGTGACGTCTATATTGCCTGCTGTGATATTGCCAGTGACTGTGGCTTGACCACTGGTTAACAAGTTGCCGCCAGTAATGTTGGCTGTGGTTGTGACCGGACCTGTTAGGCTGACCAGATTACCTGTGTATGTGGGCAGGTATGCTGTGACGTTGGCATTGCTGTAATTCCCAGCAGGTAGATTGGTTAACTGACTACCATCACCCAAAAAGTATGCACCAGTAACATTGCCACTTGCACTGACTGGCCCGGCAACAGTGACCGTAGCAGCATTGACTCTGCCAGTATCAACATTGCCTGCTGTGACGTTGCCTGTGGCTGTTATTTGTCCTGTAGCACGAATGTTAGCACCAGTGATATTGGACGTGGTTGTTACTGGACCAGCAAGACTAACTAGGTTACCAGTATAGGTTGGAAGATATGCTGTGACATTTGCATTGCTGTAATTTCCTGCAGGCAAATTTGTTAATTGACTACCATCACCAAGGAAGTATGCACCTGAAACATTGCCACTTGCAGTGATTGTGGCTGCATTGACTCTGCCAGTGTCAACATTACCACCAGTAATATTTCCTGTGGCTGTTATTTGTCCTGTGGCACGAATGTTGGCACCAGTGACATTGGCAGTAGTTGTTACTGGCCCTGTTAAACTGACCAGGTTACCTGTGTATGTGGGCAGATATGCAGTAACGTTGGCATTGCTGTAGTTGGCGTTGATACCTGTCAGCAACGCACCATTGCCCAGAATATAATTGCCCGTGATGTTGCCAGTTGCAGAGACAGGTCCACCAACAGTGATGTTTGCAGCGTTGACTCTGTTGGTGTCTACGTTGCCACCAGTGATGTTGCCTGTGGCTGTGATTTGTCCACTGGTTCTTAAATTAGCGCCTGTGACATTGGCTGTGGTTGTTACTGGCCCTGTTAGGCTTACCAGGTTACCTGTGTATGTGGGCAGATATGCAGTAACGTTGGCATTGCTGTAGTTGACATTGATTCCGGTTAGCAACGCACCGTTGCCCAGGATATAATTACCTGTGATGTTGCCTGTTGCACTTACTGCACCTGCAACATAGGCTCCGGTATTGGAAAATACCACAATATTGCCAGTTCCGTTGACTGTGACAAATATATTGGAACCTGCAGCAGGTATGTTGATATTGCTGTTGCCGTTTTCAACTCTGCTGCCTGTGGTGGCCACAATGCCTGTGAGTGCTGATCCATTGCCGATAAAATAGTCAGCAGTGATATTACCGCTGACAACAATGCCACCCGTGATATCCAGGCCACCGGAGCCAACATAGATGGTGTTGAATCTTTGAGACAAGCTGCCCAGATCGTACACATTGTCGATTCGTGGCAGCAGTGTGTTGTTGACCTGAATTTTGCCAATGCCCGAAGGGCTCAATATCAAGTTGCTGTTTATCACCGTGGTGGTGATGGTATTGTTGGCAATTTTTACATTTGAGCCAACCGGTCCTGATTCAAAAATCTGACTGAAGTTGTCGTTGGTAAATGCAAACGCGGTGCGTAACGGGTCGCCCTGCCCGTCGTCGGGTACTGCGCCAATGTCAATAACATTTTGGGTCATTTGTAGAGTTTCTTGCTGTATTTACCAGAGCCAGCAAGGCCAAGGTTGTAGGGAGATTACAGGTTTTCGCCGGTGTTTATCCGGTGTACAAAGGCTTTGAGATCAATGTGCAAAAAATTATCTATGCTTTTCAAGTCGGTAATTTCAGCAGTGGTTGTGCCGCACACACGCACAAATTCTGTTCGAGAAAAGTCTCTGGCAACTGCGGCCAGTTGTCGGATCCAGTTGCCTGTGAAGGTAGGAGCTGAATCTGCGGCCTTGTAGAACTCTGTTCCTGCATACACATTGTTGAATTTGCTGGCTGCTGTGCCAGACATGTCATAGCCCAACAAGTATATGCGTTTGTGCCCATCTGACGCAGCTATGGCACATGCAATAGGACCTGAACTGTTGCCATGATACTTTTTTGGAACCTGGTGTGCGCCCAGATCTGGCAAGGGTCTGCGAGTGTAAAATCTATTTTTTTTGCTATAGCCCGAACGTTGTATGTGTTCTGCAATGGGTCTGTCTGTGGCCACAAGACAATCGGGCTCAAAATCTCGATACAGTCCGTTGCAGCCATAGATCGGTCCCAGAGGCTGAATTCTGGTCAAATCAATAACTGATCGGCTTTGGCCGTTGCCCAATACAAATGCTACGCTCATAAAAAAATCCTCCCAGTATGTAGCTGAGAGGATTCAGTACCCAAATCTATTAGGAAGTGGTGTTTTCTACCAGTGCCAGATTCAAGAGGTTTTGTTGTCCTGCTGAGACGCTGCCGGTGTTGGCAGCGCCTGTGGTGCCAGATTTGATCATGGTGCCTTCATCTGTAAAGAAGTTGGCCAAGCTACGAAGATCGCCTGTGACTGATGCTGCATCATAGTTGGAACCACCTTCCCAGCCCAGGATAAAGTGGTTGGTAAGTTTGCTGATGTACACATCAGAGCTGGCGTTGTCTATGTAGGCAATGCTCATGTTTCCATTGGTAGGAGATCCAGAATCGCTGAGTATACACACACCAACCAGATTCACACTACCTGTGCCTGTGCTGCCCAGGGCCGCTGTGGCCGTGAAGATTGTGCCAACACCATAGCTACTGGGAGCACCATAAGCAGTCCAGTCTGTGTTGCCAATCACAACAATTATGTAGGCACTGCCCGAGACCAGAGCAGTGCGGCTGGTTGCATCACCCACCAGGTACTTGTGGCTGCCTTTTTGGCGTATGATATAACCAGTGGCAGAACCTGCTGCAGAACCAGTGGCCAAGGTGATATTCACTGTGACCACAACTCTAGGATTGGTAGCACTGGGAGTATCTGTGGGGGCTGCACCACCTACCACACCCACATACTGTGCGTTATTGAGTGTTTGTGTCGGTGAGTTGAACACCGGTACTGTGAGCGAGCCAAAGTTTGGATAGCCAAGATCCACACCCACGCTGGCGCCACCACTGCCGGAGCCGGTGGATAATTTTTGTATTTTAAGAGGACGACCCATGATTTTTTTCTCCTTAAAGAAGTCCGATGCGAGTTCTAGTCGCTACGCGGCAGGGTAAATCACCGCATAAAACGCAGTATTGCGTTGACTTGTATTTAGCGAAAACGGTTTATTTTGTGTAGGGCTGCGGTATTCTTAAATATCCCATGAACCATCAAGAACTTATTGACCAAGGCAATCAACATCGCACAGAGAATCATCCTGAACAAGCATTAAAATGTTACGCACAGGTGTTTGCCGAAGATTTCAATCACAGTGCTGCATTCAACAACTATGGCAATGTGCTGAGAGAAATGGGTTATCCTGCCCGAGCCATTCCTTTTCTACATGCAGCACATGACATCAATCCTGCTGACGTCACTTCAGAGTTCAATCTTGCAGTGGCCTATCTACTCAACGGGGACTATGCTCGTGGCTGGCCCTTGTACGAATCACGCTGGCGATTTGAACACCTCGACGGCACCAAACCCAAACTGGTTCAACCCGAATGGACCGGGCAGGATCTTCAAGACAAAACCCTGCTGATCATAGGCGAACAAGGGCTGGGTGATCAAATACAGTTCATACGATTCACTGCCAATCTACACTCAACCGGTGTGAAAATAAAATTACTGTTGAATCCCAGTGTCAAACCCCTGTTTCCGCAACCGGCAGGAACAATTGTGGGCATCTATGAACCCGGTGAGGACCTGGGTGAATTTGACTACTGGATTGCCATGATGGACATTCCCAGAGTGATTGGCATGACTCTGGAAAATATTGCACATCAGTTGCAGTACATTGCAGCTGATCCTGTGAACGCAAACATCTGGGCTGGTCGACTGGGGTCAAAAACTCGCATGCGAATTGGTGTGTGCTGGTCAGGCCGCAAGGATAGCTGGATACATCAGCACAAGAGCATGCCTGTGGCCCACATGGCTGACCTGATCCGTCGCAATCCTGAACACCAGTGGATCAATCTACAGATGGATGCCACCGACGAAGAAACGGCAATCATCACAGCAGCAGGTGCTGTGTGTTTTCCGGGCACCATACGCAACTTTGCAGACACAGCCGGACTCATGCATCATCTTGATCTGGTGATTTCTGTGGACACTGCCAATGCACACATGGCTGGCGCACTGGGTCGTCCTGTGTGGATTCCACTCAATGCCTATGGCAACTGCTGGCGTTGGCTGACCGGTCGTGAAGATTCGCCCTGGTATCCCAGTGCTAGACTGTTCCGTCAACCTCGTCAGGGTGACTGGGACAGTGTGGTTGACCGCATGCACAAGTTTCTCAGCTGGTTCAAGGTATAATCAACAAAAAAGGGCCTTGCGGCCCTTTTTTGATTTGTTTACATACTTGTTTAATGCAAGTACATATCCAATCTCAAGAAAAGCTAAGATTAGAAACGGCAATTTCGCCCACGTAATCTCCAGCATTGCCAAACGAGCTGGCAGTGTTGGTCAATTCTATGAATCCGTAGCGTGTCATGAAGCTCACGACTGGTTCGAATGTTGTTGGATCAAGAACAACACCAGAGCTCATCAACGGAATGTATGGGCAGTAGAACGCAGGTGCGTCAGCTTCCGAACTTCCTTTGTAGCCAACCAACACAGGTGTTGCATCGCTAGCATAGCTATCAACAAACACACGCATTGCGCCGTTCAGGGTACCAACAAACTTGGTGTTTGTAGGTGCTTCGAATGTGCCTTCTGTGGTACGTGCAAATGCGCTGGTTGTAGCTGATTGCAACACTGTGAGTGCAGCACTGCTAACAACAGCGTAGTTACCTGCGCCACGACGAGTGCGTTGAGCGATCAAGTTGGCAACACGGTTGATAAGAACAGCCAAAGCAGCATGTTCGTCACCAACGAATGTAGCTGTACCGGATACGGTAGCCTGGTTGTATGTGAACTCAGTAGTGGCCAGTGAGCGCAGGCTCAACAAGATTTCCTGGTCAATCTCAGCTGTGATCTCTTGTGCAAGAGCTGCCATGATTTCGGCTTCTACGTCGATACCATGCATGGCTTGTGCGTCTTGAGCAGCTTCAAAAGTCCAACGTGCTTGCAACTTGCGAGTTTTGGCTTCCACAGCTTGCTTCAAGATTTGCACAGAGATCTGACGACCACCGGAACCTTCAAGCACTGTTGTGTTGGCACCACTATAGATATTCTGTGTTGGGTCAACAATACCAGCTGTTGTACTGCTTGCTGAAGAGTAGGCCTGAGCAATTTTGAACGGGCTCAATGCTTCTTCACCAGCGGCTGTGCTTGTGGCAGCAGCACTGGTGTCGTTCATTGTGTTGGCATAACGCACACGCAGAGTGTGAATTTGACCAACAGGGCCAGTCATGGGCTGAACACCCACCAACTCGTTAGCAATAACAGTTGGCATAACACGACGAATAACAGGCAAAATAACACGGTTAAGTGTTGCAATGTTGCCTGAGCCGGTTGAACCACTACTTGCGTTCTCTTTCAAGTACCTACGTGTATTCTCAAGAATAACGCTCATGCTATTGCGCTTAGAACCATTCAGTCCTTCAAGCAATGCTTCCTTGGTCTCGTCCCAGCGACCTTCCAATAATTGTTGTGACATTTAAGTCTCCTTATTTAAATTACAGCCCTGCCAGGCGCTTGATGGCAATAACATTGCTGTTGTCAGCAGTGTCGTCGTCTGGGCGATGGGCAGTTTTATTACCAGTGACTTCTGAAACATTTTCCACAATCACCTGGCGGGCTTTTGCGGATTTGCCTTCAGCTAGCACAGCTGGTAGATACTTTTCAAAAGCGTTCTTCAGTCTAGCTGTTTGAACACTTTCGAGTAAATTACGCATGGTCTCACGTTTCTCTTCGTTGAGAGGAGAAAGCAACTCTTCCAGAGTGTTTTGACGCACATTGGATTCGTTGATCATACGTATTTCACGTTCTTTGGACTCAACCAGGACCTTGGCCCGGCGGCTGAGTTTGATAGCTTCTGACAGTTGTTGTTCTCTTGTGGCGATGGTGTTTTGCAACTTGCGAACTTCGGCTTTCTCATTGAGATGAGTAGCACCAAATTCAGCAGCATACGCTTCAAAAATACGTCGACCAAAATTGTTCTCGCGAGCAACTTTAATGTCTTCGTGCAACTGACCCAGTTCAGTCTTGAGATGTTGACTAACAGCTTGACTCATTTTTTGTGCAGATTCTTTTACAAATCTTGCTTTGAGATCTTGAAGTTGACCACGAGCTTCACGTACCAAGCGGACTTTTGTTTCCACTACATCACGTTTGTCTTGGGTAAATTCTTGAATCTCACGAGCCAGGGCATGCACCATGAAGCTTTCTAGTTTTTCTAGTCCTTCACTGTGCATCTTGCGGTCTTTACGTAACTCTCCAATTTCTTCAGATAATTTTGTTACCATAAAGTTGTTGAACTTGGTGGCATTTTCTTTCATCTTAGACTGGAACTTCACGCGGTCTTCCCGCATTGCCATTTTCTCCTGAGCAAACTCTTCGAGTTCACCAGAGAGTCTATCTGTTAACATATTATCTAAGGCTTCAACCATCACTGTCTTGTCGTGCTCATAGCGTTGCGCAAACTCTTCACGTAGTTCTGCTCTGACCTGTTCACGTGCTTCTGTCAGTTTAGATTCCCAAGCTTCGTTGAGTTCTTGACTGACGTCTTCGTTGATTAGGCCGCTATCTAGCAATGGCTTGATTGCATCTAGCATGCTTTACTCCTTAATTTTGAGATCCCGAATCAGGCGTTTTACTTCCTGTGTCAGGTATCTCTGTACCTTGCTGTCTGTCCCTGCTTCTCTGGCAATTTCCAACACTTTATGACCGTACTTCATATTACGAAGTCCTTCATAAATTGCACGGGGATATGCATTTGGAGCACTGGGCTGAGCAACAATATCTACAGTGACTATTTCAAAGTCACTGACTTGTCCGTTGCCGTCGTTCACGTTGCCGGAACCACGACTCGAAACGCCGAGTTTCACACCCGAATCCAGCATGGTTTTTACCAGCTGGCCCATAGGTGTAGGTAATATTCTTAACTTACCATAACCAGCAGGTCCATCCATCCACATTTTGTCGATACAATGACTAACTCTGTCAAGATTGATTTTCAAATCTTCTGGGTGATCTACTTCGCCCAGTACAGAATAGCCTTCATGCACTTGTTTGTTGACAGATTCAACTGCTCTAGAAATTTCTTGTACAGGATACACACGTTCGTTGGCGTTGCGAACTCCGCCTTCAATACATACACCTTCCATGTACAGTGTTTTGCCACCGTGAACATCATCTTCGACCAAGACGCGAATCTTGGCCTGATTGAAGTTGAGATGTTCCTGTAGGTAACGCATTGTCAATTAACCTCTACGTCCACCAGGCAATGGGCTCTTGGTGTTTACACCAGTAGCTTGTGCTGTGTGCGGCTTGGTAGCTGCTTTGGGAGACTGAGTAGACTGGCTTGGGCTGTTGCCAACTTTACCAATCATGTCTTTGGCTGTAGGAGCTGTGCGACCTTGTGCAGTGTCACCAGTCATACGCACAGGCTTGCTGGCCATACCAGCTGCACCTGAGTTAAATGCAACAGGACCTGATTTGCCGTTGCCTTCTTCTTGAGTGGTTGTTTTAGGATGAACTTGCTTGAGGGTGATGTTTTCCATCATGCCTTCAGTTTCGTATTCATCGTCGTCCATGGCACCCATGTCGTCAGAACCCATCATGTCAGCGGCATCGCCGTCTTGGCCACCCATCATGTTTTCAAACTCAGCCATCAACTGGTCCAGTTTGTCTTCTAAATTCATGATATCGTCTTTGCTGGCAGGCTCGTCTCCGCCCATGTCGCTGCCCATATCGTCAGAGCCCATGTCGCTGTCCATGTCGTCAGAGCCCATGTCCATTTCTTCGTCATCTTCGCCTTCTTGCATGCCCGATTCTTCAGCTTCAACATCGTCGATTAGGTCGGCAGTTTGGCTTCCGCCCATGTCGTGGCCTTCGTCCATGTCTGTGTCAATTTCAGTGGGTTCTTCGCCCATGGCATTGTCTTCGTCAAGATCTTCCTCTTGCATGAGATTTTCATAAATCTGGCGGCTCTTTTCCACAACGATTTGGTGGAAAAGTTCTTTGGCTTTGGCGTCTTCATCATTGATGACATATTCGATCAGTTGTTCGAAACGATTTTTACTCATTTAAATAGCTCCTGTTAAGATATTGGGTAATTTTGCCACCCGGCAAAACGTATATCTATATTTACAATCTTGGAGAAAAATGTGTTGTTTATGACAGTTTTTCTGTCAATTAATACAGCTATATTAGGCTGGAGGAGCGGCAGGAGGTGCGTATTGTGTGCGAATGTCTTTGAGCTTCTCATTGTACTCAAAGGTTCGGGTGTCATTCATTTTTCGCAGTTTGTTCAACTGCTTGAGAGTGAGCTTGGTTTTTCTAAGTTGCCCAATATGAGGTTGGGTGTTGTCTGCTGCAACATCCTGATAGGCAGCAGGCGACTTGTGGTAAAGCTCATTGAGAATCATACAGATATTTATGCTGCTGGCGGAACTGCTGCACCTGCACCTGGAGGCTGTGCTGCTGGCGTAGTGCCAATGGTGCCACCTGGTGCTCCGGCACCTTCTGCACCTTGTGGCGTGATATTGGACATTTCTTGACCCATGGCAACGTCACTTTCAATGCCTGCTGGGGTAATACCCACCGCACGTAGATCCTGGCCTTGGGAGGGTTGAAGTTCAGGTGTGGCACGTTCTTCTTTCCACATCTTGTCATTTTTCTGGATCTCATCCTGTGACAAGCCCAAGAAGCGTTCCAGCATGAAACGTTTGCTCATGTAAGGCAATGGTTCCAGGCTGGCAAATGCTGTGATTCTTGTGTTGTCCAGTTCGCTTTGACGATAGCTGGCAAAGTTCTGCGGCGGATTAAACTTGATCTGGAACAGGCCAGCATCAATATTAAAGCCTCTCCATCGCATGAACATCTTGAATTCATCATCCAGTTTCTGCATGATCAAGGCCTGTAGTCGCTCGCAATACTGGTTGAATCTGTACTCTTGTATCAGGGCAGTGCCTATTTTGCCGTCTTGCATGGTGCGATCTGAGTCGTCTGGACCAGTGGGCAAGTAGCTTGATGGCACACGCAGACCACGGGCCATCTTGTTGTTGAAGTATTTTAAATCGTCAATTTCGCCGAGATTTTGTCCTCCGGGCAGTACATCTACTGTGCTTCCGCGGCCGTTTTCTCCCACCGGAAAGAAGAAATCTTCGTTGATACTCAGCGGATTATAGCTGCTATCCATGATGTTTTGACCGCCGCCACCGTATGTGGGAATACGTCGTTGGTGCATTTCATTCTTCACACGTTCCACAAAGCTCATGGCCATGTGGCTGGGCATGTTGCCCACGTCAATCTTGAACACTCGTCGTTCGGGCGCACGTTGCACACGATAGATCAACATGGCATCTTCTAAGAGTTCTTTTTGTTTGAATACCTTGAAGATGTTTTCTAAAATACTTTTACCAAAAGGCCAGAACACATCCAGGCCTTCATTCAGGCTCATGTGAACCACGTGCTTGGCATCAATACAGGTTTCATTCACTGCACGGCTAAATCTAGAAGCGCCACTCAGTGCTGAGTTTGGTGCTGTGTAGCCGCCGCCTTGCATGGCAGGGCCGCCGGATCCACCACCACCTGAAGACGGATTGACCATGAAGTCTGTGGTAGTTTTGGCTGCCACAGTCAGATTCTGGAAGTTGGGATTGATGTCACGAATAATGTACTGTTCAGGACGCTTGCCTTCATTTTCGTTCACAATCACACGCACAACCTTGCTCATGTCCACCCACATCATTTCAAACGTTTCCGGATCACGAACAAACACCTGATCGCCGTACTTGAGAGTGTTGCGGAACAGTTTGAAGATGCGTTGATCCAGCCGGTTCAGCTTGACCCACTGTTGTAACTGCTTGCGAATGATTTCTATTTCATGATCTGTGGGATCATCGTTGTAGGTCACTTCAAACGGCGTGTCGTTTTGTTCATTCAGCTGTGTACTGAACTCAGAGATAATGTCTAAGCATGCATTGACTTCCGAATCTGAATCCATGTTTTCGTACTGATTGTAACGTTCAATTCGATTGGGATGGCCTGAATACACTTCAGGCAGTCGGCTGGCATAGTTGCGGAAGCTGAAATCAGTTTCCGAAGAATTAGAGGTTCGGCCATCATTTTTGGGATAGCCCGGCAGGCCCTGTTCCTTGTTGCCAGAAATAGGGCTCATCTGTCCAGAAAGATCAGCGACTTTGAAATACTTTCTCCAGGTACCCTTAGTTGCTTGTGTGTTATCAGCCATGTAATTTTCTTCCTGGCACGAAGCCGGTTGGTTGTTGGCCAGGTTCTGTCATTATTGTTTGTTTGCCGTTAGTAAACCATCTGTGTTTGCTTTTTGTAACACTCATTTTTTTATATCGACCATCGTCGGGTCTACCTAAATTTGCCAATCTAACTTTTTCTTTATGTTCTGCTGTTACTGTGCCTTTGTAGTTTTTTAGTTGCTCTGGTGTTCGTTTTTTTCCACGATTTCCATCACTAATTTTTCTTTTGGCTTCTTCTGAATGTTTCCACCCTACTGCACATGCCCATTGATTTATTTTAATATTATCTAAGACTCCGCCATCAATTTTTCTTTTATACTTTTGAATAAGTGTGGCTTCTAATTGTTTAGCTTCTTCATTTGTAAGTCCATCCTGGACAATCACCCGACGGTCTTTTGGGGGCAATGCTACTGTAGAATGTTTAACATTCATTCTTTTTCCGCTTCCTTTACCAATATAGTAAGGAATACCGTCTTCTCTTAGATACTGGTAAACATAAAATCTCATAGTACATTATTTACCGCTATTGTCTTGCAACCTGAACTAACTTGCCACCCTGGGCCAGGCTTCTTCTGCTGAGATCAACCAGTTCGTCCAGGCTGGCCTGTTGCAATCTGTTGCTTTGTAACAGTTCATTCAGGCTGGTGGTCAGCATGCCCGAATCGGTGGTGGCTGCTGTTGCTGGTGCAGCAGCAGGTCCTGTGGGAGTGGTATCACCCACAGGGCTTGGCAATGTAGAGTTGGGACCTGTGTACTGAGTTTTGCCTAGATTGGTTTTTTCAATTATGCTGGCCATAGCAGAACTTATACTGAATTGTGTCTTTGCCGGTGTGGCTGCTTGTACAGATGCTGTTGTTGCTTTTAGTCTAGCGGTTTCAGCTGCTGATTGATCAGGTATCACTGGTTCTGACTGATTAGATTTTTTTTCTGGTGGCTGCGGAGCTACCACAGATTGTGTTTTTGTTTTTAGTCTAGCAGTTTCAGCTGCTGATTGATCGGATGCTGCTGATTGATTTCTTGATGATTCTTTTGCTGCCACAGCCATCAACGTAGCTGGATCAGTCTTTTCAAGTTGCCCCATTTTTTTAATCATGCCTGCCATGGCTGCTGCAGGTGCATTGGCTGCGCCTGCAAATTTGGCCATTGTTTCTTTATTTTGTTGAGCTACTTCTGGAGCAATTAGATTGCCTTGCAATCCAGTGCCTTTTACATCGCCGCGGCCTGGAGTGTTTCTTATGCCAGTTTTGTCTCCGGTTCCTGGCATTCTTGTTACCACTGCTTCAAGCCCGGCAGTAAAGGATTTTAGTGCAGCAGTTGCAGGATGTACCCCAACCTGCACCATGCTGTTCATGCCGCGAGTTACTTCTTGCTGAGCTTGACGTATGGCCACCTGATTGGCCACTGCTGCTTCTGGCGTTTCTCTTTGTCCTTTTTGAGTTGCTTCGGCAGTTGCGGTTGCTTGTGTAGGGGTTAAAACTCCTGTTCTTACCTTGGCCGCCATGTCTGTTTGCGCCTGCATCATCCCAGCACCAAATGTATCATCCATAACACCTGTTTTACCCAGAGCAATATTACGCTTTCTATTGGCAGCAGATTCTTGTGCTCCGGTCGTCATTACGTCAGCTGCTTCAAACTTGCCAGATTGAATTTGTTGAGCCATTTTGTTGTTGGTCATTGCCACAGCCTGTGCTTCTTTGGTTGTAGCAACTCCTGACAACAGATCCTGAACACCTTTTTTCATTCCAGCAGGCACTGATTCCACCAACTGTTGATTTTGTAATTTTTGTCGTTCAAAATCTTTGGCCGCTGCTTCGTTTCCTGAGGCTCTGGCTTCTTCGGCCTTCATTTCCAGTTCGCTCTGAACAGCATTATAACGCTGATCTGCCATGCGGGCTTCTTCGTTTTTAAGTAGAGTTTCTGCTGATTTTCCTGTGAGCTTGCTCAGTATGTCTTGTTGGCGTATGTACTCTGCTGCTCCGGCGGTGAGCTCGGCCTGGGTCTTGGCAGCACTGGCACCGGTCATGGTCTGTGTTTTGAGATACGCTGCGGTTCCTTTGTTGATGCTGTCAACACTCATGCCCATGCGTTCAAATTCAGTTTGCAGACCGGATCGTTGAATTCCTTCAGCTACATTGGCAAACTGTTTGACACCTTGCTCTACTGTGCCACCAAATGCAGCCAAAGCTTCTGAATTTTGTGCCAGCAATGCTCCAAATTTGGGCAGCTCTTCTATGCTGTAACCAAATTTTTGCATGTTGTCGAACACGCCTTGCATGCCAGAAGTTCCAGCAGCACCTATTTGACTGATATCTTGATAGCTCTTGAACAGTGCATCACTCTGTTTGAAGATAGCTGTTATCAAACTGCTGGATGCTCCGGCCAGAGCACCTAGGCTTTTGCCAGCAATGGTCGACTCGCCTGCCAGCTGACCCAGAGCTTTTCCACCAGCAGCAACAAGTCCACTGTAGGCGCTCATTCCCTGAGCACCAGCATTCATGGCCCCTATAAAACTACCTGAGGCGTCGACCATGGTTCCAAAGGCCTTCCCAGCTTTGCTAGTTTGATTTCCTAGCACATCTTGGAGCGCAGCTAGTTTTTCACTGGCCGCAGCGGCCCTTTCGTTTGCTGCTGCCAATTGTTCTGATTCAGTACTCATAGCACAATCCTTGTAATTTTATCCTGGAGAGATTTTGTCATAATTATATTTATCGAGGAAACTTATGCTACCAAACAACCCTTTAACCCAGTATTTTCGCCAACCTGCTATCTACATCCGATTGCCGTCGGGTGGAAAATTCTACCCACCGGGCACCCTGCAGATGCCGCCCAACAACGAATTGCCAGTGTTGCCCATGACCAGTGTGGATGAAATCACCTATCGCACGCCTGATGCCTTGTTCAACGGTACTGCCACAGTCAACGTGATCAAGAGTTGTGTTCCTGGCATTCGCGATCCCTGGGTCATGCCCAGTACAGATATCGATGCTGTGCTGGTAGGCATTAGAATTGCCAGTTACGGACACGAAATGGAAATTGGCACCACTTGCCCAGCCTGCAACGAAGCAGATGAAATTTCTGTGGATCTTAGACGAGTCAACGACATGATAAGTGTTAGCAACTACGATCAGGTCTTGAACATAGGCGATTTAGAAATCTACTTTAAGCCCATAACCTATCGCACTGTGAATCTGAACAATCAGGTGCAACTGGAACAGCAGCAGGCCATGCAGTTGATCAACAGCGACACAGATGAAAAAATCAAAATTGACCAACTAAACAAAAGCATAGCTGTGATCAATGAAACCACCCTGAACACAGTTGCACAAAGCATTGCTGCAATCAAAACGCCGCAGGCCATGGTAACTGAAACTGAGTTCATTGTGGACTTTCTAAAAAATTGCGACAGCAAAAAATTCAATCAGCTGAGAGATTATGTAATTGGTCTCAAACAGGCCAGCGAAGTCAAGCCCTTGGATTTGATTTGCAAAGAATGCAGTCACAAATACAAGCAAGCATTTACGCTGGATCTGTCAAGTTTTTTCGAAGACGCCTCCTAACCTCTAGTCCTGAACAAATCAACGATCTAGTTGAGGGTATGGAAAAAGACTGCCAACAGATCCGTCGGGAGGCATTAAAAATGAGTTGGTTCATGCGTGGTGGGTTGACATACGATCAAGCCATGGCCTTGGCCGTTAATGAACGAGATCTTGTGGGCGAACTGATCAAAGACAATCTAGAGACCACTAAGAAATCAGGTCTACCTTTCTTCTAATGTTAAACATCACTCAAGTCACTCAAGATATCTTGCACTGGTCAGAAACCTTTGTGGAAGTTCCACATCCTGCACTGGGCAACTTTCCACCTTGTCCGTTTGCCAGGTCAGCAAGACTCAAACGCACTGTGGGCATATTTGTGGGCACGGATCCTTATCATGATCTTGAAGCCCGATGTGCCCAAGGCATGGGCGAATACGAAGTCATAATCTATGCCTACGATCCCGGCGAGTGGACCTACAACTATTTTCATGGCAGACTTGATGCTGCCAATCGAGACTTTTTGTTGGCAAACGATCTGCTGGTGCTGGAGGATCATCCTGAGGACAAAGAAATGGTCAACGGTATCTGCATGAACCAAGGCGAGTATGCACTCAGCATACTACAACCCTTGTCAGATCTAAATGCTCGAGCACAGACCATGGAGAAAAAAGGTTTCTATCATGCCTGGCCTGAACCGTATCTTGAACAGTTGTTTCAGAATCGAATGGACCCAAGATCATGAGCTACCAATTTGCCAGGGTTGATTTGAACAAAACCAACTATGAATCCACAGTGGACTGGGAGTACATCACCGATCGTGACCCCGATATGTTGGCTCAGCTGGACAACATCTATCGAACCTACTGCACTCACAAACACTTTGCCAGTGTCATGCCCATGTTTCACAGTAGATATCTTGATCCAATGGCCGACATCATTGGTTACTACGATAACAAACAACTAGTTGCCTGGAGTCTAATACGGCGATTTGACCAGCACAATGCACAGTGCGATCAGTTTGCATGGACCTATCACAATCCCAAAACAAGACTGGGAATAGAAACAATGAAAACAGAGTGTGCTATCTACAAAGCCCGCGGGTTTGAATACCTGTATCTTGACCAAGCACACCTGTACAAATCTGCTATAGACGGATTCGAAATACTAGGACCACTGGAGTAACACATGGCAGACTTATATACAATTTGGGCAAACAAACAAGGCGACATTTCGGATCTTGACTGGGTCACAGGCATGAAGAGTTTCTTTGATCATCTGATTGAAGAAGGCAAAATGGAAAGCTACAGAATCACACGCTGCAAGATGGGATTCAGATCAATTGCAGACATGCCTGAATGGATGATCCTGATGGAATTTACAGGTATGGCTCAGATGGACGAAGCTTTTAAGAGAGTAGCACCACTTGAAGGAGAACTCGAAGTCAAGCACAAAAGCTTCAATCAGTTTGTATCAGGTGATATACAACATGCACTGTTTAGAGATTGGCCAGATACTGATCTCTAACGCTTCAAGATACACTTCGTGTATCTATGTGTTTCGCTATCGCTCACACATTGTTTAGAGCGAAGCTGAATTTAGTATCATCCAGATTATGTGGTCATAATTCACCGTATGCACGGTGAATTGAATGCATCATCCGAGTGACAGCAGTCATCTACGATAATGAGATTGTAGTTTCCTACGCGGAGGCGGTTGACCGGTACCCCCTACTCAAGCTTCACATATCAACGGAACCCTAGTAACCCGATCAAGATCCAAGTCCTATAAGCTGGGGTTGTATCTTTTTCACATAGCCCCAACCATTTGTTGCCTTAAGTTAGCAATTGCCTTTGACGTCCAAGTCCAGACCGGGTATCTCACCGTTCCTCAATGGAGCCGAACCAAACATCCGGCACAGTGTCGTTTGTGTTGCCTTAAATTTTGTTTATGATGTGTGAGCCATGAACTCTGACTGAGATATGGCCATTGTAATAATCTGCGGATTCTAATACCTTGCGATCGAACTGTTCTCTAGCTTCAATGTATGAACACTGAGCTTTTGAAGTGCAATAGTAAAGTATTTCTCTGGTGAAGTTTTCGGTGCCTAGGGTGTTTACGTCAACAGTTAGATTTTCGCTTGAACCGTAGTACTCGCGCCAATCACTGTCAATTTTGGTTCTAATTTTCTTTTTTTTCTTGATGCCGTTTTTTTGCTTGACTGTTTTGTATGTGGTTTTTGAAAATTTAGCTAGTTTTTTGCCTATGTACTTGCGACCAGAAAGATTATTGGTGATCAGGTAAACAAATCCTATGCATTCTTCGGGCAGTGTCTCAACTGGAGTGTTTTGATAGTGCCATGTCATGCGAGAATTTGTTGTATTACCTTTGCAGTATAGTTATGCCTGGTCAGTAAAGTTTTAATTTTTTCAGTAGATTTTGATTTTCGTATAGCATGCCTAAATTATAGCGGTTTTGCTGTTGGTTAAATGGACTACACCAAGCAGCCTGTCCTGTACGTCCGTAACTGGTGTAATCATCACCGAGCCCAAAATGCACAACCTTGGTTGCAGCAAGACCTAGTTTGTTGCACCAGTGTTGCTGCTGATCCCAGTACTTGGTCACGTTATAATCCACAGGAAACTGACTGATAATATCCAACGCAAGGCCAGCACTGAGTCGATTACAGATATTTTCATCATTGCTCATCTGCATGGGATCTTGTGGTTTTGTCTTGCACATACGCACTGCTATTTTAGCACATTGTACAGGAAAAGTCTTGCTAAAACTGAAGGTAATTTGTTCAATGCAGTCGGCGGCTAAATCAATGTCAACTGCATTGTTGCTGTTGGGCAGGTAGATAAAATCTACCAACAGCTTGACACCCACACGATTACATTCATCTACTAACCAATCAAAGTTTTGATGTTTATCTCCGGTGAGAGCAAACGGATAGCTGCAAATACAAATATCGTTTGGCCTCAAGTCATCATCTTCTATATAGGCCCAGTCCGCATTTATCTTGCTCCATATATCCATGTGCCACCAGTAGTCACCGCGGAACACACGAAATCGTTTGTTTTTGTTGAACAAATAGAAGTTGATAAAACTTTCTTGGGTACCAGCACTGAATCCCACATACTTGAACTGATCAAAGTTGTGTAATTTATATCGAGTTCCTGCAGAAATCCAGTCTGGAAAGCGTGATTCAAACTTTTCAACAACCCAGGGATCCAGCAGATGTTTTGCTAGATGAAGTCCTTGCACATATGATATCACATCAGGATCTTTGATACTGTTGCCACTGCTGAATATACTTCGAGATCTGGCTTGCACTGATTGAAATGTTTGATCTGGCGGAAACGCCCAGACATATTCACCTGGTACATCCAGCTGATCAGCAGCACTGGCCTGTGCCAGTGTCCAGGCCAATTGCCTTATTGTGGCGATATCTGTTGTAGTGTCTTGCATGCTTGCTGATAATAGTTGTAGTCTTCTTCCCAGTGCGGGTCGTTGTTGTTTTTTTCATGACGTGTTTTTAAAAGCCAACGCAGCACTGGATTACTAAATTTCAAAACAAATTCGCCATTGGGACCGAAGAACAAACAACTGGCATATACTGCACCATCTTGCGCCCGGAATTCACTGGTCCACTTTAGTTCTTCAAGATCGTATCCGTCAATTACGATTTGGTCAAGTTCGAAACTACGGTCTCTTATGATGGTTCCGTCTTTAACTATGGTATCACTAGGCTGCTTGTTTATGTGCTCAATTATCAGTACACAATCAGATTCCAGTTGCTCAAAATTGTTTAAAAAATCTGCAGGAACTCCACCACGGTATAATTCCTGGTTGTTCATGCGTATCACACAGTGCGGAGAGTCCACAATGTTTTTAAATGTTAGTTGTAGTTTCATATTTTACAAATTCAAAAAGATCCCAGTTGTCAAAGATACTGACCAAGGAAATTCTGTTTTTAAATTGATCAGCATCTAGCGTTAGTTGATATGCATCAAGCAAATTTGCTCGATTGTATTGTTTCCAGAGTTGGTTGCCAATGGCAAACAGCACAGAATTGCTGGGCTCTAGATCAAAAAATTCACATACTTCTTGTTGTCTATCTTTGTAGGTATTGTAAATGTAATCACAGCTGAATTTTTTAATCAGTTCAAGGCCAATGTATGCGCCAAGGGTATTGTTGTAGTTGATTGAATCATGCAATGCTTGTCCATCAAATATGTTGGGTTTTGTATAACGTATGCCAATGCGTAGATTGGCAACCGGAAATGCCTTGCTCAAACTAAATGCCACAGTATCTACACAATCGTGTGCAAGGTCAGCAGAAATATTTCCACTAATAGGATAATAACAAGCATCAATCAGCACCGGAATGCCAGCAGAATCGCAGAGATTGAGTATACTGTTGATATCTGGCAACACTGTGCCGGTATCACAGAATGGCACACTGACCACTAACGCATCTCCGGGCACAAGAGGGTCATGCTCGGTAACAAAACTCCAGGGAGTACTGTTACTGGTCCAGGTTTTTAAATGATAAAAATATTCACCAACAAAACATCGCATACGCCGCTGACGGTGTCTATAGTAAAAACTATCAAAGCTTTGAGTAGTTCCGCTTGCAAAATCAATCCGGTATTGATCAAGACCTTGCAACTGACTGCTGGAGTGTTGTGCAATCCATTGATGCATGGATTCTTTAAACATAGAAAGATTTGATCTTTGGTTTAATCCTAGAGTTTTGAGATCTTGGGAAAAAATTTCTTTAATGCAATCAACTACCGCAGGATCTTGCACAGCTCGCGATCCTTGAAACAACAACCCGGCCTGATCTCTGCAATTGTAAAAATCACTGTGTTCTCTAGCAGAAATAAGCCAAGCTAGTTTTTTATGCAAGTTCGACCTCGGTGTTGTAGTTGGTGAATCCGTTCTCCTTCACAACCTTGAGTATGTTTTCTACTCGTCCACTCAGTTCATCTCTGTGGCTCACAAGCCAGATACTCTTGTGACGTTCACGACTCATGCGCTTGAGCAAGGCCAGGGCATTCTCTACACCTGCTGTGTCCAGCCCATTATCAATCAGTTCATCCACAAACAACAGATTGATTGGAGAGTACAGGCTTTCCCAGACATCACGGAATGCAAAGTTGAGACTCAAGATCAGTCTGGTGCGTTCACCTCGACTGAGATTGTCAAAGTCCAGTTCGCGACCTAGTTCTTCAATGCTGACGCTGAGATCGTTTTGAAACTTCACAGTGTGCGGCAACCCAATGCGATCCAGATAGTGCGTGAGCCTTGCGTTGAGATAACTCAAGTTTTGATCAATAATCTTCTTGCGAACAAAACTGTCTTTGCTGGTCAGTAGTTTGAGCAAGAAGTCTTGGTGCTCCTGCAACCGATTGAGATCGTTTAGTGCATCATAACTCACAGTCTGCAGAGCTTGATCTGTCATGTCGTTGATCTGATCAGTGTAGGGATCAGTCTCGGCTGTCTTGGCGGTGACTTGTTGTAACAGGTTGGCAACTTGACTCAGGTGTGTAACAGCTTTGGCTTCGGTATCGTAGTGAGTGACTGGTTGAGCACCCAGCACAACCTCAGTATATTCTGACACCTGTTCGGCATAGGGATCAAGTTCGTCAAGTTTGGCATCAATTTGCTTTTGAATATTTTCCAACTCGCTTGAATGTCTGATAGCTTCTGCTTCAGTACGATAATGTGTAACAGGCTTTGCGCCTAATGCGCCTAGTGCTGCTAGTGTTGCGGCATGTTCTGTCAGTTGAACGTTTGTGGTCACAGCCTGTAGTTCAGCTTCTTGCAGGGTTTTGCGTTTGTTTTCCAGTACTGCTGTGTGACTTCCGTCATGGAACTCTTGTCCACAAGCATAGCATTTGTGTGCTTCTAGTTCAGCAATCTCTGCAGATAGTTTGGCAACGGCAGCCCGTTCTCTAGTCTCATCAGAACGGCCGCGAGTAATCAGTTTTTCAAGATCCGCTGTGTTCTTGGCTTGATGTGTGTGAGCCACCAAAGCGGCATGTGCAGCCAGTTCGGCTGCAATGTCAATGTGACTCAGTAAATCATAGTTGGCACGAAATTCAGCCACATCTCGGAATTGTTTTTGTCGCCAGGCAGTTTGTCTGGCCACCAAGGCAGTGTGAGCATCTTGTGCTGTTTTTTGTTGACTGTAGACGGCAAGATCTCGATGTGCCAGCAATTCAGCTTCAATGTTGATCTGTGTTAGGTCAGTATACTGTGTGGCCAGGTATTCAAGATCACTGTCTTGCTTTTTTTGCCACAGCACTCGTCGTCGTCGGAGACTCTCAATCTGTTCTGCAATACGGCTATTGGCTTCAACCACGGCTCTGATTCTAAATTCTTCTTGAGATACAGCATCTTTGGTGCCTCTGGCCAGTTCTTTGATTGCATCAGCACGTTCACTCAGCAGAGTGATACCCAGCAACTGTTCAATGATGGTTCGCTGATCATTGGCTTTTAAACCCAGGAACGGTTCAGTATAGGTGTTGAGAGCCACAACATGTTTGAACATGTCGTGACTCATGTTCATGATACGTTCCACAGCGTCTTGTGTTTCTCTTGAATCACCCTGTGCCTCGTCTGTGGCCACAGTGGCTTCATTGTTCACATAGAACTTGAGCACATTGGGTTTGCGTCCACGTTCAATTCGGTACTCAGCACCGCTGACTACAAACTCCAGACTCACCAGCATGTTTTTGCCGTTGGTCTTGTTGACTAGATTGTCCTTGCGGATGTTTGACAGAGCCGTGCCATACAAGGCATAGCTGAGTGCATTGATGATTGTGGTCTTGCCCGTACCGTTGCGACTACCGTCACCGCCAAGGTCAAGATTCTCGCCCAGCACCAAGGTAATGTCCTTGCGGTCAAAGTTAACGGCCTGAGTAGCTGCTCCTACACTCATGAAGTTTCGAACAGTGAGATTTTTAATTTGAATCATAGCATGTATTATAATATAATTCTATAGGTAAAGTCAATCATTTCGATGTAGATCCAAGGTAATGCAATGTAACCCACAATCCACAAACCATCGATGTCGCCATGGTACATTTATACAATTGATGCCTTGTTGCTGTAACGGACCGATTACTTCGGCAGTATCAGCAGTCACACAAACATTGGTTTGATCCAATGCCAGTACATTAACATCAAACACAGTTTCGGGCGAGAAGCCAGTGTATTTTTCAAAATATTTGTCTATGTATTCTTGTAATGGTTTATTACAATCCTCTCCTGGGATAAACCAGGCTCGCATTTTGTTGGTCTGACTGTGTTGATAGTTGTGTAAAATATCTTGATAATTTTTAGGAGGAACTCTAACTACTTTGTAATCAGGAAAATGTATATGATAATCAATTAACGGATCAATCCCTATTATTGTTTTATTTCCTACAATTACAAAACACCCATCAGTATGCCCGGCAGTGGTGTTGATAGTGTTGTAAGTTTCGAATCCAGGAATATGTTCTTGGCTCCACGCAGCATAGTCACAATATTCGTTGCAATCAATTACCAATTGATTGCCTAACACCATAAAATTAGGACCTTCAGCTGGACCTAGTTCTTTGGTTTCGTAGGTGAACTCAGACTGAAATTCCTCCAATTCTTGTTGTATAAAAGGTACTGTTGATCGATCCCCCTTTATATAATTTTCAAATTTGGGCCAATCAGGACCTGCTAGGCTATGGTATTTTTGTCGTCGATACCAAGTGTTGGTTGTTGGATTGTAGTTGGACAAATTTTGTTCCATGCTACGGGCAAACATCTGACTATTTGCCTGGGTCAAATCTACAATGTTGTTATTGTAAAGTTCTAGGCGTTGGACAATTGAACTAGAATCTGCTGTGAGTCGATAACACCGATCTCCAATGATTGCATGATTATTTCTAGGTTGCAAGGGCGGCTTGGGAAAATATCCATAAGAATCAAAAAAATCTTTAAATTCTCTAAGAGATATCAATTCGGGCTTTAATACCACAGAGTCGTGTGATTCCAAAATCTGTTGGAAGTAATCAAGATCCTGGTTGATTTCAGCAGCTATTTTTTGTAATGGGTCACGTATGCCAACGTCATTGATAAATTCAAAATATTCTGGACCAAAAAAACTGCCTAAAACAATAGTTCTAATCCTACCGGCGACGTTGTATTTGTGATATGTTTTGGTCATACTAGATCTTGATATTCAGGAAAAACTGAAACAAACGATTGGTGTCTGGCATGATCCTGAAGAGTGATTATTTTTTTAAATTCTTCAAGACATTGTTGATTATCGCAGTTCCACATGTATTGTAACAAATCTTTCCATTGGGTTGCAAGAGCAACAGCACCCATCTGCATACACCAATCTATATGAAGTTGTATAGCTCGATCCACACCTGCTTTGTGTTTTTTAGGTAACACCTGAACAGTAAGATATTCGGGTGTCAAAATTGGATGTAATTTAAAATTTGTGATTGGCAGAACATCTCGGTTGTGCCAATCACGCTGTAATTCTGTTAGATTTAAGACATTCATAAATCCCACAGTAGACGATACGGATAATTTTATATCCGGACGGCGTGTTTTTACTAAATGTATATTTTTTTCAATATTTTTCCAGATTGTGCCAGATCTAACATACTCAGCAACTTTTCCGTGTGCATCCAAGCTGGCATTAAGTGTTATGTTACTGAACTTTTCCCAATAACTGAAAATATCATATTTTTTATAATTGAGAGTGGTAAAATTTGTAATATAATTTATTTCTAAATTGGTATTACCACACAGTATCAGTTGGTCCAAGACAGCATAATGTTCATTGGTCAACAGTGGTTCTCCACCAGCAAAATCAATCTGATTCAGATTGGGCAGATACGGAATAAGTTGCTCTACCACTAGAGATCGTTGCTTTGCAGTAGTGGTCACCGACTCGATGCCATACAATTTTTTTTCTTCTTTGGCAATAGAACTACTGTAATACCCGCTGCACATTCGACATTTTAGATTGCATGTTTTATTGATACTGAACTCAACCCACTTCAATGGAAAATGGTCAAGATCCTCTTTATAATCAACATCCAAGTTGGCAAATTGCGCATTACTAAGAGTTCTGTAACTTTCTGAATTAAATTCTTCTTGTTTGTAACAAAATGCACATTCTTTGCTACGACGTCCATGCAACATGTTTGATCGAAGTTTTTTGATACTATCTGAGTTTACAATCTCATTAATAGATTCAGTTGCTGTATCTCCTATTGGCAAAGTTTGGTCGGACTGACAACATGGAAACACTTTACTGTCTGGACCAAAATATAAATGAGTCCACGGTAATACACAAAATGTATCAGTCTTGGTGTCTTGGTTAATATACTCAAGTTCTTTAACATACACGTGAGATATGCTAAATTTGTCAGTTGAACACAGTGTTTTAACTTGATCGAGCTCAGTGTCTAGATGCTGATTGCCGCTTACTACCACCACAAAAGAATTTGATATGTCAATCTGAGACAACAGTTGTTGTAAACGAGAAATTGCTCGCCCAGGGTGTTTGTGGAATTCTGGAATATCAACACAGTCTTGCACAACCACGATCTTGTCAAGGTATTCATACCTTGATTGGTAGACTGATTTTAAGTTTTCAAACAACCACTTATCACCATCTGGCTTAAAGAAATTTGAAAGATAAAATACTCCTAATACATTATAGTTTGTCTTTAGTTCATCAATTTGTTTATTGATTATTGTGTCCTGAGCTGTGGTAAGATTATGTAGTTGGGTCATGTCACGATTCTATTACTTATAGATTCTGATATATTTTCAACAGTAGTTTGTTGTCGTAGAATTCGGATGCAATGTTGGTGATCTGGTCTGTGACAATTTGATCTACACTTTCAAACTTGATCTCACCAGGTGCCATGTCTGTGTCCACTGAGCTGGACTTGTTTGGTATCAAGGCCATTTCTCTAAGTCCGTAGTCTTTGATAAATGTTTCTTTGATAAAGTTGGCTTCTTCGTAGCTGATCTCAATGTCCAGTTGCACACGCACATGCATGTCCGGCGCCAGTATAGTGGCAGCATTGTCAATGATGTTGCTGAGACCAAAAACACGATATCTAGGCTGATCTGGCCAGGCATGAAATTCGGGCTCCTTGTCCCACTCAAGGATCATCATGCCACGTTCATCGTCACCGGCATCTGCATAGTTGTGCGGGAAACAATTGCCAATGTAGGTAATGTTTTTTTTGGTCTGCCTCTTGTGAAAGTGTCCGGTGAACACATGTTCAAAGCCGGTGAAGTGTTCTCGTTGAACTTCGCCATGATCTGGCATTTCAATTTGTGCATTCATCAAGTAACCGGGCAGCTCAAAGTGCCCAAACATGTACTTGCCTTTTAGTTTGGGTATGCGTTTATGATCATCTCCACATAGCCAAGGGGCAATAATGACATCACCGTGGCTAACCCAATCATTGCAGATTTCCACATTAGGAAGGTGCTTTGCCCACTCCACGCTCTGAATGTCACGTTTATCGCGATAATATAAATCGTGGTTACCAGGAATAAAATACACACGTTGAAAATTAGCATTCATGTGCTCCAGTGCTTGTAGGCTGTAGTTGAGAGTGACAATGTTGAGACTGGCTCGATTGTTGTGCCAGTCACCTAGGAACATGCAGGTTTCACAACCTTCAGCCTTGGCCTTGGCCGTGGCCCACTTCACAAAGTTCAAACAGTCCTCATTGTGTTGAGTACTGTTGCTCTTGAGTCCAAAATGTATGTCTGTGAAGACCGCTGCTTTGTGAAATAGGTTCATGTGGATTTGAGTTGATACAGTAACTCGTGCAAGTGTACACTATTTGTAGGGAACTTGTCAAGCTCGTGACACTGAATTTCATACCCAAGGTTTCTCAATTGCCATTGAATCCAGGCCTCACTGGGCAACGACAACGTTTCCCACGAAAGATTTTGATTGTTGGTTACAGCTTGTATAATATTGGTACATAGTGCATCATGGTGTAGATATTTTTGATTTTTTAAATTTTGTTCGTGAAACGGTAACAAATCCTGAATAGGGCGCACATACTCTATGCCACAAAACAAACTTATTTTTTGTAAGGTTTCTTCAAAATTGTTCAGAAGATCTCTGACAGTGATCTTACAACACTTGGGATTTTGCCAATGATCAGGATGATACCATTCTACTTGATCATGCCATGCAGGCATAAAATACAAACTCAGGAATTCTCGACGAATCCAGTTGGGTATATCTTGTATTGCTGTACCTGGCAATACTGGCCAATTTTGATAAAGTCGGCTGGCATCAGCAGCAGATGTGATTAAAAATTCTTTAGACCACCAGTTGTTCCAAATTTTAGTAAAAACATTATTGATAGTTAACAATACTGAATCACGATCAGGATAGATATATATCATGTGTTGTACAATATCGCAAACTTGATCTAATTTATCTGATATTGAATGTTGCTGTTGGGTTTCAGCATGAAATCGTGCAAATTTTGCCGATTGATGCAAACTCAAAAATTTAGAAACAGTGCCAAACTCAAAATAATTACCTTTTTTAAATTTGTGACTATTTCCTAAATCAGTAAACGGAGAAACCAACTGATCAGTACTGATCAGACTAGTCAAGCACCATTCAAGATATGTACCATATGTTCCTCCGTGGTATGCGATAGGAACAGTACTACTCAGTTCATGCATCTTCTTGTGGTGTCACAGGATAGGTTGTAATTGTAACCGGACCACTCATGGCCGCCATCGAGTGCTTGCCAGAGTTTTGTCGTGTCCAGCTAGGGTTGAGCCCGTTCATCTCCAGAATATCATCGCGAATATTTTGACTTTTCTTTTCAATGTTCAGGATACGAGTAAAACTATTGGTAATAGCGGCAGTGTAATACGCAAAAGGATTCTGCGATTTGGACTCGTCAAATTGCAGTCCGATCTGGCTGAGTTGTAACAGGGCTTGTCCGCGCATTTCTTCATTGTAGGTGTATCCTCTCCAGTTGGATCTTGTGGCATAACGTTCACACAGTTTCATGAACATCATGGCCAGCTTGTTGGTCATGTCACCGTGATCTTTTGAAAACTTTCCAGTTTCAAGATCACCTTTCCAGTGGCTTTTGCCCACCAGAAACGGCACCTTGGCGTCGTCTATGCGATAGTGAAAAAACGGAGGAAAGTTTACTCGAATGTGTGTGGGATCCAACATCGGTGCATCAATCAAGTCAGCCAATGGATCCTCAACCACTTCATCCAGTTCTAACAAATCTTCTAGTTTGCTGCGCTTTTTTGCTTCAGCCTTGGTGATTTTCTTTGGTGCCATGGGCACATGTTCCCAGGTCATGATGCGAAACACAATGTCTGTGTTGGGTATTTTTTTTGGATCAAGTATCTCACCAGTTTCACGTTTGATACGATCGGCTCGGTTGCGTCTGGCTTCTGCTATGGTTTTTTGATTGATCTTGTTTAGACTTGGCAAGATAATATCGCACTGGTGATCTAGATCAGGATCTCTATAGGCACAGTAGTTTTTCTTGCTGGAATGAATCTCTCTGAGAATGTCTCTGTTGTTGAGATAATTGGTTTTTGGTGTGGTCCTTGCGATGATTGCCATTAAGACAGGTCCTTAAAATATTACTTAGTATAACATATTTTGCCGCTTTGTCAACCTTTATAAACTGAGTGGTTTATTTTTTGGGTAAATAAGATACAGGAATCACTATGTCTACATTCTCATCCACAGTCACTGCCTCAGATGCCAACACCGCTCAGAATCTGGCCGAAACTGATGCTCGGGCTCAGGTAGCCGCGTCACTAGGTGGCGATGTTGTAATAATCAGCAGTTTCACCAACACAGAGGTTGATGCTACTGGCGGATACACTTCTACCTTTACCATTGATGCTGAACCATTTGTTGCACCGCCGGCAGTTGTGATTCCGCCATACAATGAATTTGCAGGAGTAGATGCCGCAGTAGCAGCACAGGCCGCAACGCCAGTAGACACATTTCTAGATCCGCAACAACGTGCTGAAGCACGTGATGCTGCTCTTGCTGAAGCGTCTGCAGAAGCCAATGCAGCCAGTGCGGCTGACCCAGTTGATGCTGCAAACGACCAAAGTCTTCAGGACCAGGAAGCTGCTAGACAATTTGCAGCAGCACAACCCACAACTTCTGCGGCTCCTGTGAACATATTTCTAGATCCACAACAACGTGCCGAAGCTGCCCAAATAGCTGCCGCATCTGTGCCCGGAGCAAACACCGTTCAAGATCCACAGCAACGTGCCGCTGCCCAGGCACAAGCAGGCACCATGTTGGCACAACGTCAAGCCACACTGGAAGCACAACGCAAGATGACCAACAACGGGGACTGGCGTGTTAGGCTCAGCCTGGCACCCAGTGCCACCTATTTGTACAATGCAAGTCCTCCAGGAATACTGGCTCCTTTGGCCAACACAGGTGGGGTAATATTCCCCTACACACCCAAGATTGATATCAACTACAAGGCTGAGTATTCCCCATACGCACTCACTCATTCAAACTACAAGGGCTATTTTTACCAGTCAAGCTATACTGATGCAGTGAATATGTCAGCCACATTCACAGCACAAGATTCCGCTGAAGCCACCTACTTGTTGGCGGTGATACACTTTTTTAGATCAGTAACAAAAATGTTTTATGGGCAGGATGCAGAACGAGGTGCACCGCCCCCTTTGGTATTCTTGACAGGACTGGGACAGTATCAGTTTTCAGCGCATCCTTGTGTGGTCAGCAGTTTCTCATACAGTCTGCCAGCTGACGTTGATTACATACGGGCCAGAAGTGTCAATATCAACGGAACCAATCTGTTGTCACGCAGAGACCGACAAAACTTGCCCACAAACCCCATCTCCAGTGCAGTCAATCGACTGGCAAATCTTTTTTCCAGTCAAGGTATAAGCAAAGGAGCAATGTCCAGTCCAAACGCTCCGGCCACCCTGGGAAAAAATGAACCAACCTATGTGCCTACAAAACTTGAGATCAGCTTGGTATTGTTGCCAATACAGACCAGATCGCAGGTCAGCCAACAGTTCAGCGTCAAGGGATTTGCCAACGGTGATCTAATCAAAGGAGGGTTCTGGTAATGGCCACTTATGATTCAACCAGCGCATACTATGCCACTGGCTATAGTCAGTTCTTTCTGGACACTATGACCAATCGTCCTATTCCTAAAGAAACTGATGATCGTATCATGCTGATCAACACCACGTATCAGTATAGACCAGATCTCCTGGCATTTGACTTGTACGACACAGCAGAGTTATGGTGGGTGTTTTATCAACGCAATCCCAACACTCTGACTGCACCTCCCCTGGACTTCAAGGCCGGTGTACAAATTTATCTGCCAAAAATTACCACATTACGCAGCGTGTTAGGATTCTAAGCATGGCCACTCAGGATCAGATCTCGCAGTTTCTAGCAGCGTTTTATCAATCTTGGAATTCTTCCATCCAAGATCGGCAAGCATATCGCACTGCAATTTCTATAGCAGAAACACGGACTGGATTGCAAGTCGGCCGAGCCATCAATACCCCGGCCGGTATCAATCTCAATCTTATTTCACCTGACGATATACCTTCATTTGAATCTCTCACTGCAGGGGTAAATCCACCCAGTAGTTCAGCCGATACCACCAGAGACGCACAAACTGCACGGGACGACCGTGCTGGCTCAAACAATCCTGTTCCTGCCCAGCAGGTTGAAACACCTGATGGCAGAATAGTTGAAAAAACCACAGCAGGCCCAACCAATGCTGATCCACCGCCAACCACAGAAACAGGAGATGTTGATTCTGGAACCAATGCAGCTACAGTAACATTGACCAATAGTCAATCCGTATCTGATCCTCCGGCAACTGGTCTGTTGCAGACCCCACCGTTTAACAGTGGAGTTATTCCACCCGGGGGAGTTGCCTCATCCAGTGGATTTACCCCACCGTTCCTGGATCCCCAGCAACGAGCATTTAATCAATTGGAAAGTTCAGGAGCAGTGCCCGGAGCCACTCCTGTGAACAACGGCAAACAAGGCGGTGTAGGAGCTCGCAGTGATGATGCTGCTGGTGTCAACGGCACCGCAGCAGTTCGCAATAGACTGGATGAATTGTATGGTGGTGCCTCCAATGCCATTGTGGCACAGGATAATGTACTAGATCAGTATGCCAGCTATACCTATAGTCTGAGTTGGTATTTGATGGATCCTGAAACATACAAAATCTTGGTAAAACAAGACAAAAAAAATCTCAACGGCTACTACTTGTTGGTGCAAAGTGGCGGCGCACCAGTTGCTGGCCGCAGCCCGTTTTTCCCTCTGGATTTTTATATTGATAATTTTGAACTCAGTACTGTTTTTAGTAGTACCCCTGATGCTGGCGGGTCAGCACAACTTACAGAGTTGAGCTTTACTGTGACTGAACCCAACGGAATCACACTGTTGAGCAATTTATTAAATGCTGTTAGAGAGTTGTACGAATCCAAAAATATAGCCAAACCCGGCACCCCCATAAACTATGCCGCAGCACAGTACTGCATGGTAATAAGATTTTATGGTTATGATATCAATGGCAATCTTGTGCAACCTATTGCACGAAAAACCGGTGGCACAGATAATCGTGCAGCAATTGAAAAGTTTGTGCCTTTTACAATCTCTGGAATTGAATTTAAAGTAGCCAACAAGTTGGTTGAATACATGATCAAAGGAATTGCAGTGCCCGACATCACTGGCTTCAGCACCAATCGTGGCAGCATACCGCAGAATTTTCAGTTCCAGGGCAGCACAGTCAAGGACATATTGGTTGGTACTGTGATACAACAAACAGCAAGCCAGTCAGCCGGAGATGAAACCAGAAACGGTGCACCTATAGAATCGTCGCCACCAGGCAGTAACACTGTGCAAGATCCTGCACAACGAGCACAAGCACTTTTAGAGTCCGGACAATAATATGGCCACCGCAATTCCTCGAATAATATCAGCAACTGACAAGGTACCACAAACCAAACCGGGCGAAAGTGCAGTTGGCGGCGTTGGCGCCCCTCCCAAGGCTGATGCAGCTCCCAAACCTGGTGCCACAACACTTGGTAGCGGACTATGTGCAGCACTAAACACATTCTACGCAGAGCAAGCCAAAAGCAGTGGCTTTATACCAGACGTTTATGAAATTAAATTTGCTGATCCCATATTAGAAAACGCCAGCATTGTTCCTCCGGGTCCATTGGACAAAAGTATGGCAGGTGGGTCAGTCACAGCAACAGCAGCTGATCAATTACTGAGTGAAAAACAAAGTATGAGTCCAACTGTGCGACAGAAGTCAGCCACGGCAGGCCAGCAAATTGTGCAATTCATTGACACAGTAATACGCAGCAGCAGTTATATTACTGCACAACAAAAAGTTATTTGGAATTCAGAAACCAACACCTGGGACCCCAATGGTCCGTCTCCGCAAAGGTTTGCTTGGTTCAGTGTCAGTTGTGATGCACAACCGTTAAAGTACGATCCAAAACAAAACGATTTTGCGTACAAAATGATCTATACTGTGGCACCGTATCAAACACCAGTGGCCAGCGAATATTTTGACAGTGGTGCGTCTCGTGGTGTGCATAAGGTGTTTAATTACTGGTTCACAGGACAAAACACACAGATCTTGCAGTATGAACAGGAGTTCAACAAACTCTGGAGCCAGGCCATTACCAGTTACTCCACAGCTGAAGATCTAAAACAATCAGTCAACAGTCGAGAACTTTGGAAAAAACGAACAATGCCAGCCAGCGGCCAAGCACGTCAGGGCGGCGATGGCAAAACATTTGAGCCAGGCGCCAATGCTGCTGACTACTTGTATTCGGTCGACCAGGCCAACATTAGATTAGTAATCATGGGAGATCCTGCCTGGATTCCGTCTCCCAAAGCCATGCAACCCGGCAAGTTTGTCTCAGCACCATTTGAAGCTGATGGCACTATAAATGCCAAAGCATCTGGTGCATACTTTGAATTTGCCTGGAACCAACCCAGAGACTATGATCTCAATACCGGACTCATGGACCCAGGAAAAAACAACTATTTTGCGGATCGTTCGCAGGGCAAGGCCGGTCTGGCACAAGAAGCAGTAACATACCAGGCCACACATTGCAAAAGCACATTCAGGGGTGGAAAGTTTACTCAAGAACTCAAAGGTATCTGGGTGACAGATACCGCTCCTACCAAGACAACAGATACCGGAAGAAATACCACACCGCCAACTGTCCCAGCAAAAACTTCAGGTGTTGGTGACCGTATAATAGCAGCCACTGGCGGCGCATTACCTACCAATCAAATAATACAATCAACCTCAAAAGTACTGCAAGCAGGTGCAGCATCGGTGGTGCCTGCCAACGCAGAATACACAGCACCTGCGCCCACAACCAATGTTATCACATCCATATCCGGAGCTCAACCGTTGCCAGCAAAACCAGCCAGTGTAGAGGGTGTAGATATTCCAACTACACAATTTCAACCGCCACCGGTTCTTTCTGGAAAACCAGGAGAAAACAGACTTGGCGGATTTGACCTATCACCAGATCCTTCACAGGGTGTAGTAAACGACGATCAAGGAACCTAAAGGACACATATGGCACAAAATAATGCTCAACCATCAGGCCGCGCACCCAATTATAAATTTGATCGCGGCGGCACACCTGCAGAAATGGGGCCATTTGTTGGTCGTATTGTAAACACTGTGGATCTCACAAGAAATGGACGCCTGCAGGTTTTCATTGAACAGTTTGCCAGCGGACAACCCGCCACCAATCCTGAAACTTGGCGTTGGGTAAGATACTTGTCACCGTTCTATGGAGCCACAGAAAAAACCAGCACTAGTGCAGGTGTAGGCACATACCCCGGAAATCAACAAAGTTACGGCATGTGGTTTACTCCACCGGATATTGGAACATCTGTCATGTGTTTCTTTGTTGAAGGTGATCCTGACAAAGGTTACTATATTGGGTCAATAATTGAAGACAGCTTGAATCATATGTTGCCGGCCATTGGTGCTGCAAAGGAAGGCCAGTATGTTACTCAGAACAAGTCACAAGCAGAATATTTTGCCAATGCACCTCAACTGCCTGTTACTGAAATCAACTCAGCCAACAAAGAGATTAACAAAAATCCGCGATTCTTTGAACAGCCCAAGCCTGTGCATAGTTTTCAAGCAGCCATATTTTTTCAACAAGGACTAGACAAAGATCCTGAACGTGGCCCTATCATTTCAAATGCACAACGAGAAAGTCCCAGCACAGTGTATGGCATCAGCACACCCGGCCAGCCTATCTATCAAGGTGGTGCAGATCCCAACACCATACGTCAGAAATTGAATTCTGGAGAACTAACGCCGCAGGATGTCAAAGTGATAGGCCGCAAAGGTGGGCACACATTGGTCATGGACGACGGCGATCTAGACGGCAACAATGCCTTGCTTAGATTGAGAACTGCCAAGGGTCATCAGATCATGATGAATGATTCAGAAAACTTTTTTCAGTTCATTCATTCGAATGGACAAACCTGGATTGAACTGGGATCCGAAGGCACAGTAGATGTGTTTTCAACCAACAGTGTAAACGTAAGAACCAAAGGAACTATCAATTTACATGCTGACAAAGACATCAATATGTTTGCTGGCGGCAACATCAACATGAAATCAAATGCAGCCACCAACATTGGTGCTGTGACTACCATGAACGTGGCCAGCCAAGGTGCCATGACCATTTACAGCCAAGCACCAATTGGCATTCGAAGTGATGGCAGTCTAGCATTAAAAAGTCAAGGTGGTTCATGGGATGGTGGTTCAGCATTAAAATTCAAGGCCAGCAGGATTGATCTCAACGGCGGCAGTGCAGCAGACGTCAAGATTCCCAAGCTGTATCCTAAAACAACCCTGGATGATATTACATTTGACAACTCTACAGGTTGGCAAGTAAAACCCAATGCATTAGAAAGTATTGTCACAAGAGCACCCACTCACGAACCGTATCCGTATCACAACAAAGGCGTAGAGGCCAGTGTGAGTTTGACTGAAGGAACGCCCACTCCTCCGCCAGATGCTGAGCCGGTTCCTTCCAGCTGGGGCATTGTTAGAAAATCATGAGTAAATTTTCATTCACAGGACCAAACGGCGAAGTGTATGATGTGGAAGGCCCGTCGGGTGCCACTGTGGAACAAGCCAGAGCCATATTTGATCAACAGATCAGCACTGGCGGGCTAACAGGAATACCGGTAGGCGGACTAGTCAACGCAGTCACACAGGCCACAGGTGGATTATCATCGGCCATAGCTCAAATAGGACCAGCATCATTTGCACAGGCTCAACAACTAGGAAGTGCAATCAATCTTCCTGATTTAAGAGGAATGCCTATTCCCAATCCAATAGGAGTAAGTGACTTTGTCAAAACAACAGTGATTCAACAAAATATAGGCGCCATTAATCCTGCACAAATACAAGGATTAATTGCACAAACTAGTACGTCAGTAGGCCAGGCTACGTCTGCAATCACCAATACTAAAGGTCTTGGCAAGTTTGGCCTTAATGCTGATCAGTTGCAGTTGTCGGGCTTGATCAAACCAGGACTAGCCGAACAGATCAATCTTGATCCTAGCAAATTTACCAGCATCTTGTCAAGTCCCACCAGTTGGACAGGCAAACTAGGTGCCACAGATTTAACCTCAGTACTGGGCAACGAACGACTGCAAACTACAGTACAACAAGGCCTAATGAATGTAAACTTTGATCAACTCAAACAAGTAGGAGCCATCAGCGGCACAGAAGTGGCATCGCAACTGGGTCCGTTGTTAAACAATGCCACAAAGTTTGGGCTGGGCAATGCAACAGAATGGCTCAAAACTGCACCGTCACTGGGGTCACTGGGATCATTAGTTAGTGGTGGTGGCATTAGCGGATTACTTGCCTTGGGTGCAGGCGGTGCACCAGCTGCACTAATTAGTCAAATGAACAACTTTGCCAAATCAGCAGAATTTGCACAGGCGTTTGCTGGGTTGAATGCCGACATATCCGGCGGCGGCAATCCACTGGAAGCAGGCGTACAAGCAGCTAAAGGATTTACCAACACTGTGAATCGATCTAATTTAAATGAAGCTGTAAAAAAAGTCATTGGCAACAGCAAAATATCTGTGCCAGATTTTGCACCTCCGGGCACCAGCTAAATATCTGTATGGCCACATTCATTGGATTTAACACACAGAATCAATACAAAAAATTCACACTGGTAGACGGCGAATTAATCAAGCGTGACCTACTGAATGCATTCAATGTCTGGCAAGGACAATTGCCCGGACGCCCATCATACGGAACTACACTCTGGAGTTTTTTGTTTGAAAGCCAGGATCAAACTACCATGGCCAATATTCTGCGTGAAGTACAAAGAGTAGCCGGCGGTGATCCTAGAATTTATCTGAATGATGTACAAGTGTACTCACAGGAAAACGGTGTGTTGATTGAACTAGAGATACAACTGGTAGCTGGTGCAGATGCACAATTGCTGAGTGTGTTTTTTGATCAACAACAGCGCAGAGCTTCGTTCGTATAAAAGTAGCCGTTTACTTTATCGGTAAATAACATATTAACGGAATATCATGGCACGCACCACTAGACAAACAGTTATATTTGGCGTTGAAGACTGGAAACGCATTTATCAGACCTTTAGAGAAGCTGACTTTCAAAGCTACGACTTTGAAACTTTGCGAAAAAGTTTTGTAGATTATCTTCGACAGTATTATCCTGAAACATTCAACGACTATATTGAAAGTTCAGAATTCATTGCATTACTAGACGTTGTTGCATTCATGGGTCAAGCAATGGCCTTCCGCAACGATCTGAACACCCGTGAAAATTACATAGACACAGCAGAGCGTAGAGACTCAGTGGTGCGCCTGGCTAACTTGGTAAGCTACACTGCCAAAAGAAATACAGCAGCCCAAGGTTACCTCAAAGTTTTTTCCGTACAAACTACTGAAAATGTCACAGACTTCAACGGAATTGACCTGGCCAACGTCACTATCAACTGGAACGATCCTACCAATTTCAACTGGGAAGAACAATTCACAGCCATTTTAAACGCTGCTCTAGTGGACACTCAACGTGTGGGTCGCCCAGGCAATCGTCAAGACATTGTGGGTGTAAACACATCTGAATATGCTATCAACCTGGTTCCAGGATTCTTGCCGGTGTTGCCATACAACGCCACTGTGGACGGCGTCAACATGCCGTTTGAAGCAGTGAGTTCCACATCCGTGGGGCAAGACTATCTCTACGAACCTGCTCCTGTGGCCAATGGCATTTTCAATATCCTGTTCCGCAGTGACTCCTTAGGGTTTGCAGCAGCCAACACTGGTTATTTCTTTTATTTCAAACAAGGCGTGTTGCAAAGTCAAGATTTTAATCTGGCAGAACGAATCAGCAATCGCACAGTCAACATCAATATTGAAGGTGTCAACAATGAAGATCGCTGGGTGTTCCAGTTAGACAATGTGGGTACAGTTGTGGGCCAATGGCAGTATGTAGAATCAGTTTTTGCTGCGGCAGCAGAACAGTTAACACCTGATCAACGCAAGTTATTTTCCACAACATCAAGAACCAACGATCAGATCATGTTGACATTTGGCGATGGTGTATTTTCTGCAATTCCAGTGGGCTTGTTCCGTGCGTATGTTCGTGCCAGTAACGGTCTGCAATACATTATCAATCCAGAAGAAATGCAGAGTGTGGTCTTGCCAATCAGCTACATCAGCAGAACTGGTCAGTTGCAAACAATCACATTCACCTGTGGCATTACCACTCCTGTCAGCAATGCACAGGCCAGAGAAACTCTGGACGAAATCAAGCAACGTGCTCCTGCTAGATACTACACACAGAATCGCATGGTCAACGGCGAAGACTACAACAACTTTCCGTTTACCTTGTACAACTCAATTATCAAAAGCAAGGCACTAAATCGTGCCAGCATTGGTACCAGTCGATATCTTGATCTGGTAGACAACACAGGCAAATACAGCTCGACCAATATTTTTGGATCTGACGGTGCTCTGTGGGAAGAAAACCAACTGCCCACGTTTGTGTTTTCTTGGTTGAATCGCAATGACATTGCCAGTGTGATCACCAACCAGATACAACCACTATTGATCACCAACGGTTTTACACAGTTCTATTATGCAAATTTTCCAAGACCAGACTTGGCAGTACTCAACATCACCTGGAATCAAAGTACCACAATGGCCAATGAGACCACTGGCTATTTTGTAAATTCCACCGGCGGCCCTGTTCCAATTGGCACGTTTTCTAGCAACAACACAAAATATATTCAAGTGGGTAGCCTGGTAAAATTTGCTGCACCTGCTGGCTACTACTTTGATGCCAACAATAGACTAAAACTAGGAACTCCGGTTCGTGCAGATGAAACACTCACCATCTGGGCCAGTCCAAGCATCATTGTGTTGAACGGCACCAATCAAGGTCAAGGCAATTTTGACAACGGAACTGGACCAGTCACACTCAATAATTTTGTGCCCACAGGAGCAATACCCGTGTCAGTGATTCCGTTGCTGGTCACAGATATTCCAGCCAGCCTTGAATCCGCAATTGCTGATCAGATTTTGTTGTTTAGAAATTTTGGCCTGGGATATGATAATACCACACAGACCTGGTATCTAATTACATCTAATAATCTTGCTGTCAATGCGGACTTTAGCCTGGCCAACGCACAAGATACATCGGGCACAGGCCAAGATGCAAGCTGGGTCATTCAATGCCTAACAGATGGACTTAGCTATACCGTGACCAGCCGCGCACTGGTGTACAACTTTGGCTCGGTACTGCAAACAAGATTCTTCTTTGAATCTGGGCAACGTATTTTTGACACTCGCACAGGCACAACAATCAGCGACTTTGTCAAGGTGTTGAGAACCAACAGCTTGCCAGATTCCAATCAACCTCTGCCCGGGGACATCAGTCTTTCTATCATTGGCCAGCCAGTTGAATCCGATGGATATGTCGACGATTATCAAGTGATTGTCAGTTACCAAGACGTTGACAGTGATGGGGTAGCAGATGATCCAGATTTCTTTGATGAAATTGTGGCACCGTTGGTTGTTCCAAATTCAAAACTGGTGTTCTTTGAAAAGACAGTGGACTTTGACAATCTACAACGTTATATTCTAGTTGAGCCAGGCCGTGTGGTCAGTGAGTATGCTATCAAGAATGATATTGAAGCAGTCAAGGGAGAATATGTGGCAGGGCAAATTTTCTATGCCTACAATCAAGAAATTTATGTCGGACCCTTGGCCGGCCAAGTGGGTGCTTTTTATGAACTAGTGGTCAGCACAACTTTTGTGAGATCACTGGTAGATGTATCTTCAGATTGGATTGCAAGAGTTGGACGCCAAAGTTTGTATTTCCAATACAGACACAATGCTCCACTGACTTCTCGTATTGACCCAGGGACTACCAACATCATTGACCTGTATGTGGTCACACAAAGCTATTATAATGCTTATCAAAACTGGATCAGAGACACCACAGACACAGTGCCCAAGCCCAGTGTGCCCACAATCAATGAATTGTCAACTGCGTATCAGAATCTCAACAACTACAAAATGATTTCAGACAACGTGGTAGTGAATTCAGTAGTGTTCAAGCCACTGTTTGGTGCCAAGGCAGCACAAGAACTCAGAGCCACAATCAAGGTTATTCGTGCAGCCAATTCAACAGCCAGCGAAAGTGAAATTAAAAATTTAGTAGTGGCCAACTTGAATGAGTATTTCTCAATTGACGCATGGGATTTTGGAGATACATTTTATTTCTCAGAACTTGCAGCCTACATCCATAGAAATATGGGCGGCATTGTGAGTTCTGTAGTACTGGTGCCCTTGGACCCATTGAAGAGTTTTGGTGACCTGTATGAAATACGGTCCGCACCAGATGAAATTTTTGTCAATGCAGCCGGAGTCAGTTCCGTAGAAGTGATCACAGCACTGACATCAACCAACCTTAGAACCGCACCGGGCAGTGGAGTAATTTAATGGATAGAACAAGAACCGTAGATTTTCTACCACCGATATTTCAAACTACTACCAACAAACAGTTTTTGGCAGCTACTCTGGACCAATTGGTACAAGAGCCGCAGTTTAAAAAGACACAGGGTTTTGTTGGTCGCAGAGTTGGCCCAGGTGTGAATCCCAATGACTATTATGTGATTGAGCCCAATGCCACACGAGCAAATTATCAACTTGAACCGGGCGTGATCAGTCTAACTCCAGACACCACAGATATTTCTGATGTAATAACTTACCCTGGTATTTCTGACGCACTAGATCGTCAAGGAGCCAAGACAAACAACTCAGACAGATTGTATACTAGTGATTACTATACCTGGGATCCGTTTATTAGTTTTGACAAATTTGCAAACTACAGTCAGTACTATTGGTTGCCAGCTGGTCCATTGTCAGTGGACGTTAGTGCCACAGTAATTCCGCTAACAGATAGTTTTGATATCACTCGTGGCACAGATGCGTATGAATTCTCAGGTGTTGCTGGTGAGAATCCCATCATCACTCTGGTTCGCGGTGGCAACTATGATTTTGTTGTGAATCAAGCTCCTAATGGATTCTTTATACAAACGGATCCTGGTGTAAACGGCCGACTGCCCTATGCTCCTAATATCAGTTCAAGAGACGTACTCGGGGTGATCAACAACGGCGAAGACGCCGGTACAGTAACTTTTAATGTTCCGCTGAAAAACGCTCAGCAATTCTATTATGATCTAACACTGGTGCCAACCACTCCAACAGCAGGACAAGTGGACTTGATAACTGATTTGAAATTCAATCAGATCAACAACATATATCTGACAGAATTTTTAGCACAATATCCGTCGGGTATTGATGGCATCACAAATCTCAACGGACGCACAGTGGTGTTCACCAATCAGATTGCTGACCCAACTGACGGCGGCTGGTTGATCACTAGTCAATTTGATCCATTGGCTCAGATTCCCACCAACAATGGATTGCTAGGTAGTTTTGATACACAAGTATACGATCAAACAACGCCCATCCTCAATGTTGACACACGATATAGTGTGTGGGCAATACAATATCAGTATGACAATGATGGAAATGCCATACTACAATTGTCATCAGTAACAACATGTCCGTTGCTGAATAAATTTACTGTGATGTTTGGTACTCAATGGGCAGGAACTCAATGGTATCGCGATGCAGAAGGTTACTTTGAAGAAATACCATTGCTCACTGCAATCAAAGATCTGCTGTGGTATCAAGATGGAACCAACCCAGAAATTTTTGGCCAGATTCGCCTGATTGATCAAAGCCAGGTCGAAACACTGAATATAGTAACTGACATCCTTGGCAAGAAAAATTATGTTGCGCCCAACGGTGTGGTGTTTACCAACAATCTCAAAGTTATCTTTAGAGGCAGTGTTGTTCCTGCTAGTTATCAGAATCAAACCTATTATGTAGCCGGAGTGGGCACAGCTATACAACTGTTGCCAATCACTGATTATGTTACTCCAGAAACCTACACCAAAAGCGCCGCAGTGCCTTTTGATTCACTACCGTTTGATATAGGCAACTTTGATGCCAGCCTAAATCAGCCTCTGGTGCCTGATTACCTTACTATTGCACTGGATAGTCCTGATCGTAATGCCTGGACTAGATCTAATCGTTGGTTCCACATTGATGTTATCAATGCATCTGCAGAATACAACAACACCATTCCACTAATAGACAATGCGTTTCGCGCCAAGCGACCTATCTTGGAATTCCGTGGTGGCACAAGATTGTTTGCTATGGGAACTCAGGCCAAGACACCGGTCAACATTATAGATTTTCAAACAACTGATGCTTTGTCAACTATCAATGGTACTATTGGATATGCAGTTGATGGATATTCGTTTATTTCTGGAAGTCGAGTGATTTTTGCAGCAGACAACGACCCGCAGGTCCGCAACAAAATTTATCTAGTGGAGTTTATCACTCCCAGCACAGATGGCAGCACGTTGATACTCCAACCAGTTATTAATCTAGTGCCCGCATCTGACGCAGATGTCCTAATTGATCAATGCACTGTTTGTTCAAGCGGCAACACTTTGCAAGGAATAAGTTTTTTCTACGATGGTGTTCAATGGATTACTGCACAAGAAAAAACATCAGTCAATCAAGCACCCTTGTTTGATGTGTATGACCAAGATGAATTTAGTCTTGGCAATCGTGCCGTCTATCCTAGTTCAACATTTGTAGGCAGCAAATTGTTCAGTTATGCTGTGGGATCAGGAGTTGAGGATACTGTATTGGGATTTGCTCTACAATATCTCAGCATCAACAATGTGGGTGACATTGTGTTTGACAATAATTTTTATACAGACACATTTATTCACGTAGACAACAATGTCAGCACTGAAAATCCCGTCAGCATTGGATTTGTTCGTCAATACGCTGATAGAACAGTGTATGAAAAAGAAATTGGATGGCAACGTGCTGCAACCAAGAGTTTGATTTATCAACAATTTAGTTTTACATCAGTTGTTGATACACCATTGGTACTTGATGTGGCTGTGGTCCCAACAGGAGTTGTACCCAGTGTTAAAATTTATGTAGGTAGTGTGTTCCAGGACCCCACAGCATATACCTTTACCACAACTGCCAATACTACCACAATTACATTTAACAGCAACATTGTTATAGTACCCGGCGATGTTGTTGAAGTGCTGGCCTTGAGCAATCAAGTTAGTTCTGTGGGCTTTTATCAAGTTCCTGTTAATCTTGAAAACAATCCACTGAACAACAACTCAGCAAACTTCACACTGGGCACAGTAAGAACACACTACGAAACTATTGCACAGAATCTAGTGGCATTGACTGGCAAAGTCAACGGTGCCAACAACACTAGAGATCTTGGCAATATTATTCCTTATGGTCTGAATATTCTGCAACAAAGTGCGCCAATGACCCTGGCTGGGTATTTCTTGCGCAAACCTGAATACGAAATTTTTGCTGCTCTTTCATACAACTCAAGAGAATACGAAAAATTCAAAGCACAATTGCTGAACACAGCAGTGACCAATGATTATGTCAATCTCACAGTGCCAGAAATACTCACAGCAGTAATTTCTGATATAACACTTGGCCGGACCAGCACTAATCCGTTCTACTGGAGTGACATGTTGCCCACAGGCAGTGTGTACACACAACTACAGACCACAGTAACGCCAATTTCTACAGCGGTATTTGACACCACACAGGTGTACAATTATACTTCAGCCAACTACCTTGGACTGCTGGTTTATGTAAATGATATTTTATTGACTCGTGACCTTGGATATGTGGTTGCCACAGATGGACCTAGAATTACTATCACAGTGCCACTGGCAGTGGGAGATGTGGTTGTTATACAAGAATATCCTGAGACCTACGGCAGCTATGTACCAAACACTCCCACTAAACTAGGACTGTATCCTGCATATATTCCAGAAATTTTTCTTGATGAGACTTATGTAAATCCAGTGTTTGTTATTCGTGGTCACGACGGATCTATTACCAGAGCATTTGGAGATTTCCGTGATGCATTGCTGCTGGAGTTTGAGACCAGAATTTATAACAATCTCAAACTAGACGGCAATCCTGTGCCATTGACCACGGCTGAAGTTGTGCCTGGTGAATTCCGTACCACTAATTATACACTTGGTGAAATAACAGACATTCTCAGCGAAGATTTTCTGACCTGGGTAGGCTGGAACAAACTAGACTACAAAACACAAGATTACCAACAGAACAATCAATTCACCTGGAATTATTCCACAGCGTCAAACAAGTTAACTGCCAACCAGCCGCTGGTGGTAGGTGCCTGGCGCGGCCTCTACAATTATTTCTACGATACAATTTATCCAAACACTAGACCCTGGGAGATGTTGGGATTTAGTGTTATACCTGTATGGTGGGAAGACGAATATGGACCAGCTCCTTACACTTCGGGTAACCTGGTGCTCTGGGAAGACCTAGCAGCTGGCCAGGTTAGAGATCCTGTGGCACCGTATGTGCTGCCGGAATACGTCCGTCCCGGGTTGACAGATGTGATTCCGTCTGGCAGCGAAGGTGCCTTGTTGAGTCCCATGCAAGTGATGGTAGGCAACTTCAACAGCAACGACTTTCGCAAGAGCTGGGTCGTGGGCGATGATGGTCCGGTAGAAAACGCCTGGCGCACATCCAGTGCATATCCATTTGCTGCCATGCGACTGTTGGCCCTGACTCGCCCAGCAGAATTTTTCTCATTGTTTGCTGACAGAGATCTTTATCGATTCGACACATCTATCAACCAGTATCTCTACAACGGACGTTATAGACTGGATGCCAATGGTATCGAAGTGTATGGCAACGGTGTCAGCAAGGCCAGTTATATTGATTGGATTGTGGATTTTAACCGTGTGAGCGGAATCAATTCTACCACTGCTCTCACAGCTGATCTTAAAAATCTTGACGTAAGACTATGCTACAGAATGGCATCGTTTACTGGTAAAAATCTCCTGCAAATTTACACTGAAAAATCCAGTCCCAACAGTCTGAACTCAACTCTGTTGCTGCCAGACGAAAGCTACAATCTCTTGTTCTACAAGAATGTGCCATTTGCTCAACTCACATACTCAAGTGTAATTGTTCAAAGCACAACCACAGGTTGGGCAGTGTATGGCTACAACATGACTCAGCCATACTTTAATATATTGCAAAGCCTAATCAGTGGTAATTTAGCAACTATCTCAGCTGGTGGCAGCACTGTGCGTGTTCCTGTGGAATACAGCAACAACGTGGTTCAGATACCATATGGCTATGTGTTTACCAATCGCACTCTTGTGGCAGACTTCTTGTTGAGCTATGGTGCGTTGTTACGGAGTCAGGGCCTATCATTTGACATACAAGAAAATGGTTATGTGCTAGACTGGAATCAGATGGTCAGCGAGTTCCTGTACTGGAGCAATCAAGGCTGGACCGATGGTGCTATTATCAATCTCAACCCCGGTGCATCCCAACTGATTGTAGAACGTGCCGGCGCCGTTGTGGATAGTATTGCTGTGCAAACTGCTGAAAACATGATACTCAATGCGGATCGAAAACCATTCAATGCTAGAGATCTTGTGATTGAACGTAGTGACAATCGTTTTGCTGTGCGCAGTGTGACCAACGAAACCATCAACTTCTTGAACATCAAGTTTACCAGTTACGAAAATATGGTTGTGCTGGACAATGTTAGTATTTTTGCAGACTTGATCTATCAGCCAATTACCGGTGCAAGACAAGACCGTGTGAAATTGATTGGAACAACCACAACTGAGTGGAACGGCCAACTAAACGCACAAGGATTTGTTCTCAACCAAGACAACATCAAGCCCTGGAGCCAAAACGTCAAGTATGCTCGCGGTGAGATTGTGGAGTACAAAAACTTTTATTACAGTGCTATTGATATTGTTCAACCCAGTGCCAAGTTTGATTTCAATGAATGGACAATCTCAGACTATACCAAAATACAACAAGGCCTGTTGCCCAACTTGGCCAACAAGAGCAATCAACTGGCCAACAGCTACAACACATACACTGCCAACCTTGAACAGAACCAAGACTTGTTTTCATATGGCTTGATTGGATTCAAACCTAGACAATACATGGTTTCCTTGAATCTTGACAGCACCAGTCAGGTCAATCTGTATCAGCAGTTCCTGGGCACCAAAGGCACTGTTAGAGCAGCTGAACTATTTTCGTTTGCTGATCTGGGTCGCGGCCCTGCACAGTATGACATCTATGAAAACTGGGCTGTGTTAAGAGCCACATACGGTGCCAATGCCAATCGTAGTTTTTACGAATTGCAATTGAACGAAGCCTTGCTTGGAGCAAACCCCAGCTTGATACAAGTGGTTCAGCCTGGAGAAACCAGCGAAGCTGATCAAACAGTGTTGTTGAGCAACTTGTGGAAACAAAGCTACAAGATACCTAATACTGATATTCTTACAATCACAATAGTCAATCCAACTGACGTGGCCCTGCCAGGTGCTGGCTATGTCAATCTTGACGACATTGACATTACTGTATTTGATATTACCAACACTGCAAGCCTGGATGTAAATCTTGATCAGATTGGTGTGGGCACAGTTATCTGGGTGGCCAAGATCAATGGCTACGACTGGAACATCTATCGAACAAGTCAGGTACCTGGTTATATTTCTTCAGTAAGTAGCAATCTTGACGGAACTGCGGTGCTGACATTCACAGCACCGCATGGCATCACAGTTGGACGTCAGCTTGTGGTAAGATTTTTCTCTATAGAAGTTGATGGAGTGTACAGAGTAATCAGTGTACCCAACATCACCCAAATTGTTGTTGATTTTTCGTTTGCCAATGGTGGCCAGCTTGTGGCAACAGGAACTGGCATTGGATTTGTGCTACAAACCCAGCGTGTGGCACAAGCCAGTGACATAATAACCTTGCCATATGCCAATGACCTACTGCCAGGCAACAAGGTATGGGTTGACAACAACGGTGCCGGCCTATGGGAAGTATTAGAAAAACAAATAGTATTTTCTTCCACAACAGAAATAACAGCAACAAATCCTGTGACCAACAGCAAGTTTGGACAAAGCGTGGCACAGGCCAAGAGCAACTTATATGCTATTGTTGGTAGTTCTGCATATAGTCAAGGCTACGGTGCATTATACACCTATGTTCGTACGTCATCTGCTCCGTTTACTGAAAATTCAGTACTGGAACTAGATGGCGCCGTAGATACCGTGGGCTTTGGATCCAGTGTCAGCATTGGCAATCAAACATGGCAAGCTGTGGGCGCACCAGCAAGTCTCAACAACAGAGGGTATGTATCAGCTGTATATCGCCAACCAGATTCGGCAAGTTTTATCAATGCCAACTTGCTAACAGTTCCAGACCCTAGAGACCTAGCACATCCAGCAGAATTTGGATATAGTGTTGCTGTCAGCCCCGACGAACACTGGATGTATATTGGTGCTCCGGGCATCAACAAAGTATTTGCATACGGACTGGTCGAAGTTGAAAATCAATCAGTTGCATATGTGGCCGATGGTCGACAATTTACATTTAACTTCAGCGATCATATAGTAATTGATTCAGGCTATGACCAACAACTTAGTGTGGTGTTGAACAATAAATTGTTGGTATACGGGGTAGACTATTCTCAAACAGCAACAAACATTGTATTTCCTGCAGCCCCTGCAAAAGATTTAATTTTAAAGATTGTTCGTAGAACTCAGTATGCTTACACTGGTAACGGATCTACCACACTGTTCTCATTGAACGAATATCTTTATTCTGCTACCAGCATCTACAGTTTCAAAGTTACTGTCAACAGTGTATTACAGAGACCAAACATTGATTATGATTTTGATTACAATGACAGTGCTGCTGGCAGAGACGTAATATTCTTTGTTGCACCCGCCAATGGCGCAACAATCACTGTTGCAACACAGAGTTATTTTGTTTTTGCGGACACTATTGAATTCACACAACAAGTAACAGCATCAATAGCAGGAACCACACTAACAGTGTCTAGTGTACAACCAGGAGCATCTCCGCTGACAGTGGGCATGAACCTAAGTGGAACAGGAGTAATACCAGGAACAAAAATCACAGCGTTGTTGACCGGCACCGGTGCAACAGGAACATACTTGGTAAACACCAATCAAACCGTGGCTTCTATCATTATGACTGCTAGATTAGGTGACTCTGCTAGATTTGGTGAAAGTTTGAGTTGCACTACCGACGGTCGTCAGGTAATGGTTGGTACTCCAAATGATTACTACGATGCAATAACTGACGCTGGCGCAGTGTATGTATTTGACCGCGCCGTACAGAATTTTGTTGTGACCGATGCTGCACAAACAACTTACACAGTCGATGGAACATTAGTTGCACCAACATCTGTAGTTCTAAACAATCAATTCTTGACCAATACAGAAGGAAACGTTACAGGAACCTTTACCAAGATAAGTTCAACTGAAGTCACAATTGATACACCACTTGCAGTGGGCGATGTGATAGAAATTGAAGTTAACAAATTCAATCTGCTGCAAATTGTTGGTGCCATTGCTCCGTTCCAAAGTGCTAATTTTGGTGCTGCCATTGACCTGTGCAAAAACAATTGCAGCTTGTATGTAGGTGCGCCGCAAGATGGATCAGTGCTGCCTGCAGCAGGTCTAGTCCAGCGCAATGTAAATCAAAGTCGAGTGTACGGTATAACATCCAGTACTAATCCTGGTCCTCGATTGATTCCTGGCGAAACAATTAGAATCAATGATCAAGAGGTTGCATTATCTCAGCCAGTGGCCTGGAACAGTGCATCAACATACACAGTGGATACCATTGTTGATTATGGGCTGAGTCTCTACATCTCTGTCAGATCTGTACCAACAGGAACAGCACTAAATGACACCACATACTGGCAACCCAGCAGCTGGACAGCAGCGCTGGCACAAGACATCAACGGCGCAGGCATAGACAACGTTGTGGCTGTTGCTGGCGTAGCAGGCACAGCCAACTACGGTTTGATAACAATTGGTGTTAAAAATACGTTGGCTGCTGATGCCGGCAATAGACTCACAGTGTTACCTGGACTGATTGGAACCACGTTTCAGCGCCTGGTGTTTGAAACATTTGCATATACTCAAACTGTTGAAAGCCCAGCACCGGTTGCATACGCTGGATTTGGATCAGCAGTGAACATTGATTCATTGGCTACCACTCTCACAGTTGGTGCTCCTCGTGGCAACCTGTATCGTCCAAATACGTTTGATGCTGGAACCACATACTTTGATAGCCGAACCACAACAATAAGTGGTCCATTGACACAAAGTGGCGTGGTATACACTTATGATTATTTGTCCAGTGCCGGTGATTCAATCAGTAATCCAGGTAAATTTGCATTTGGTCAACAAATTTATGATCAACGAGTGCAAGAACTAGATCTATTTGGAACATCCATTGATTACACCAACGGCGTGTTGTTGATTGGTAGTCCAGGCAGTGACATTGACGACAGTACTCAGAGCGAGCTGGATTATGGCCGTGTTGCTGTGTTTAGAAATCTTACACAAACACCAGCCTGGACCACAATACACCAACAGTTGCCTGTGGTGGATGTCAAGTTGATCAATTCAGTATTCACATATGATCGTGTTACTGGTGCAAAAACCAACTTCTTTGATTTCTTTGATCCGTTGCAGGGCAAAATCCTTGGTGCTGCACGAGAGAATATCAACTATATTGGTGCAGTAGATCCTGCTGCCTACAATGTGGGACCAGTCAACAACTATGGCAGAATCTGGGGACAAGTACATGTAGGAGAAATTTGGTGGGATACCAACAATGTTCGCTTTATTGATCCAAATCAAGACAACATTGTGTATGCAGCACGCCGTTGGGGTCAGGTGTTTCCGGGTTCAACTGTGGATGTGTATCAATGGGTAGACAGCGACCAACCACCTGCAACCTATGCTGGCGAAGGTACTCCTAGAAGCCTAGTCAGCTACGATTTGTCAACCGGACTCAACGAGTACGGAATTTTCACCACAACATATTATTTCTGGGTTCGCGGCATTACATCAATTGACACCAATGCAGGAAAAACTCTCAGTACTACTGGTATTGCCAGATACATTGAAGAACCTCGCAGTTCGGGTATTCCGTATGTGGCATTTGTTAGTCCCAGTGCAACTGCTATCTATAATGCAGTCAATGATATTTCTGCACAAGATACAATTTTGAGCATTGAGTTTGATAGAGAATACACCGACGACAACGTTCACGTGGAATACAGCCTGATTCCAGAAAATCGTGCTGATGGATTCTTGCCGGACAATTTGTATCTCAAGTTCCAGGATTCGTTGTGCGGTGTTAATATTGTTGGTGCCAAGGTACCGGATCCAAATTTAAGTCCTGCCAACAGCTACGGTGTTCAGTTCAGACCGCGTCAGTCAATGTTTGCTGATAGATTCCTGGCACTAGAAAATTATTTTGAGAGAGTCAATAGTGTGCTCGCACAATTTCCTATCTCAGAAACTCGCAGTTTTACCTTGTTGAATTCCAGCGAACCAGAGCCGACCGCGGGCACAGGTGCCTGGGACAAACGTGTGGCCAATCTTGAAGAACTCAGTTATCAAGATTTTGCTATCGTACCTGTGGGTTACAAGTATCTAGTTGCAACTGATTCTGCACAAAATGGTTTATGGACCATTTATAGTGTTACCACAGCAAAAACTTTTGCTTCGTTGATGCTGGTGCGAGTGCAAAATTACGACACCCGCAAATACTGGAGTTACATTGACTGGTATCTAATTGGGTACAATCAGAGCAGTCAGATAGTGGCCGAAGTGCCGGTTTATAGTAGTCTTGATACTCTCAGTGTGTACACAGTGCCTGTTGGTGCCAGCGTGAGAGTGGTGGCCAATGCTCAAGGTAAATGGGAAATTTATCTACGAACCAACACTGGCTGGGACCGAGTAGGTCTGCAGGACGGCACCATTGCTATTGCCGCTGAGCTGTGGGATTATCAACTGGGACGCTTTGGATTTGACTCTGAAGTGTTTGATGCACAATACTTTGATCAAGAACCAGTGATAGAAACTCGCAAAATTATTCAGGCTATCAATCAGGAATTGCTGATTGGTGAATTGTTGATCGAACGAAACAAAGCTCTAATACTGATGTTCAACTTTGTGCTCAGTGAATTTGAAGCACCCGACTGGTTGAGCAAAACCAGTCTGGTTGATGTTGATCACAAGATCCGTCAACTGCTGCCATTCCAGACTTATCAACGTGACAATCAAGACTTTGTGGTGGACTATATCAAAGAAGTCAAACCATATCATGTGCAGATTCGCGAGACCAATCTAATATACGATGGCTCTGATGTTTATCAGGGCAGCATGACTGACTTTGACGTTCCAAGTTTTTATAACACTATACTAATTCCAAATCAGTTCATGAGTCCGGTATTGACACCATACACTCAAAGTACTGCGGTGGGTACTGGAACATCAAACACCTACAGTGATACAGCGCCCGACAACCCGGTATGGCAAACAGAGCCTTGGCAATTCTGGTACAACAACTATACTCTAAGCATTCAAGACATTGTGGTTGCAGACGGCGGTGTTGGATATACCGAACCTCCTGTTGCCACAGTTACTGGAGATTGTTTGATACAGGCCACCATGACTGTGGACGTCAACAGCGCAGGCAAAATTACTGGAGTAATCATAACTGATCCCGGAGCTGGTTACCTGACCACGGCACTGATAGAATTGTCAGGCGGCAATGGTGTGGGTGGTAGAATTATTGCAGTAATGGGCAACGGTCTGGTACGTAGTATCAACACCACAATCAAGTTTGACAGATATCAATATGCAAGTACCATCCTAGACTGGGAACCAACAGTTCAGTACGACAACGGGACTCTGGTGCGATACGACAACAGAGTATGGGAAGCCAGCAACACTGACTCAAGTGCAGTGCAATCTGTAACCTTTGATCCTGAACAATGGACCCTGGTCAGTGCATCCACCCTGTCCGGCGTGGATAGAACCATGGGTCTATATGTGCCCACTGCCAACGAACCAGGACTAGATTTACCGTTATTGATTGATGGTGTTGATTATCCAGGTGTGCAAGTTACTGCACCCACATTTGATCAAAACTCAGGATTTGATGTTGGCAACTTTGACATCAATCCTTTTGATAATATTGCATTTGGACCCGAGGGTCTTCCTACCTATGATCCTGCAATTCTAGATGCCATCTACGAAAGTCGTTTTGTTGACATCTATCTTGGCACAAGACCCTACGATGTAAATGTGGTTGGTGGTGAATTTGTTGGCCCTTACGAAAGCCATGCTCCGGAAGAACTAATACCCGGCTCTGAATACGACACACTAGATTTCCGTGTGTACACTCGACCCGGATCAGATTGGGAATTGAATGGACACGGATTTGCTTGGGAAATTGTCAAGTGGTACTATAATTCTGTCAGCGCAGCCAGTCAAAGTTTTGACGGTATTATACCAAATCCTGTGCAGGTGCGAGTGACCAATCAAACACAAGGTCGTGAACTAAATCTTGACACAGATTACATTGTAAATTGGGTATCCAACACTGTGACTATTTTGACCAGTGTTAGTGCTCCTCCAGCAGACAATGGTGACATCTTAGTTGTCAGCATATACGGCATTGGTGGTGGCAATCAACTGTACAAAACCAGTGTGAATGGAGCCGTTGTGGGAAATACCTTTAACATTCCTGTGGCTGTTAACGAAATTGAAGACATGGTAATTTTTGTCAACGGTGGATTGATAAGCAATTATAACTACAGTGCAGGAACAAACAATACCACAAACATCTTGTTTGCAAATTCCTACAGTGTGGCTGACGAACTAAACATCACAGCCATTGGATCCACAGATGGATCATTGCCCAACAGTTGGTCAACTCCACAAACTCAATACTTTGTGAGTGCCGGACAACTGGATTACAATCTTGACAACTCCTTGCAAGGAACCAATCCTGCCAACCTAATTGTTGAACGAAATGGTATTCGAGCAAGACCTCCTGAAGGTGCATACTACATTGCTGACGGCAGCTCAGCTTATCCACTGCCCACTCGTGGTGGATACAGCCTAGCTTTGGTAGCAGACAACGATGTTCGTGTATGGGTCAACAATCAAGAACTTACCTTGTACAGCGAATTCATTATAGAACCTTATGTGCTCGGCGACGACACCAGAGACGTAGAATTTGCAATACCACCATCATCTGGATCAGAAGTCCTGATCAGTGTAAGTACCAAGGCCGACTATGTGTTGCAAAGTGATGGCAGCAGCTTGTATAGTAACGTGCTGGCATGGCGCACTACCAATGGATTTTATCCTATTGCAGGAGACATAATTTCTGTGACATCATGGAATGACACAAGCCAACAAGAAATAGTAACTTTGGTATATCAAGGACCAGTGACAACAGGTGTAGTAGTTCCTGAGCCCTATGATTCAACTGACTTTGATGTGGGCCTAGTAACTGGGTCACCGGGCAGCTATGACTACTCGGCAGGACAACTGGTGACCACAAATGACTTCCAGTTGGGCAGAATTGTGCCTGATCCAACCAGAATGGTAGTGAGTAAAAATGGCAATCGTATATTCTACGGTGATGATTACTTGATAGTTGGCGAGCAACTGGTCATACACGGTCCGGTGATCAGCGTCATAGATGTGGTTGTTGCCCAGTTGTTTACAGACAGTGTTGTTCCAGAACAAATGGAATTCCGAATTTTTCAAGACATGCGTGGAGTACAAGCCACCTACAGAATGACACCGTCGACCACAACTGCTCTAGCACAGGATTTGTACCTGGATCAGGACATAATTTATGTTGACAATGCAGCAGCGTTGACACAGCCAAATCTGGCAATCAATATCTGGGGAGTGCTGACAATCAACGGTGAACGCATCATGTATCGTTATCTTGACATTGTGAACAACCTAGTAAGTGGACTACGCAGAGGGACAGCAGGCACAGCACCTGATGTGCATACCGCAGGCGCAACAGTATATAACCTGGGTCGCGGCAATTTGGCTCCTGAAGAGTACCAGGATCGGGTGATATACACCAACACTCTGGGCAACGGAACAACAGTTACATTCAGTGCACCAAACATTGATTTGAGTCAGTTGACTTTGTCGTTTGCTGAACAAGCAATTCTGGTGTTTGTGGGTGGCATCCGTGCCACTACCGGATACACTGTGGATTCTGTAGCCCCTGCCACGGTGACCTTTGATACAGCACCCAACAACGGATATGAAGTTTCTATACTGGTACGGCAAGGAGTTGGCTGGTATCAACCAGCCAACGGTAACCCATCGGACGGACAAGCACTGCAAGTGACCAATACGGATGCAGCAAGGTTTTTCCGAAGACAAATCTAAGGTAAATAAATCATGCAGCAAAATCAACAAACTCCCTCACAGCCGCCTAAACCGCAATCTGTTGCTCGTCCAAACGAAAAAGGGTCAATTGCAGTGTCGGGGTTTGTAAAGATTTCAGACCCCAACACTAAACAAGTATTTGTGGAGACACGAGCGTGATTAAATATGGGCAAAGAAAAAGCGAACAACAACATGCTTATTAACACCTACGGTCCTATTATTAAAGGACACATTAAAATTACTGATCCAGTCACTGGAGAAGTACTAGTTGATAAAGACAATGCTATTCATTATGAAAACATGAGTATTAGCCTGGCTGAAACTCTGGCTCATAGAAATCAGGGCTGGATTTATGAAATGGCATTTGGTAACGGCGGTAGCTCAGTAGATCCCACTGGAGTAATCACGTATTTGCCCCCTAATACCACTGGTCAAAACGCTGATCTTTACAATGAAACCTATGCCAAAGTTGTTGATGACGAATCAGCAGCTGATACTGATCCAATCAACAACAACATGACGGTGTTACACACCTCGGGCCAGGTGTATACAGATATCCTGGTCAGCTGTTTGTTGGATTACGGCGAGCCACCGGGGCAGCAAGCGTTTGATAATTCAACCAATTACAACGGGGAATATGTGTTTGATGAACTAGGACTCAAGGCCTGGACTGGAGAAGGTAATGCATTGCGTTTGTTGACGCATGTGATTTTCCATCCAGTTCAGAAGAGTTTGAATCGTCAAATTCAAATTGATTATACTGTGCGTATACAGACCTTAACTAACCTGAGCGCAGCATAAATATTAGTAGATTAACAGGTAATAAATACCTATAAGATTCGGAGCAAGCAATATGTCATATACAATCAATCTTACCGATGGTACAATTTTTGCAGTAATAGCAGATGGTACCATCAATACCAGTTCAAGCATGATCTTGGTGGGTAAAAATTACGCCGGTTACGGCGAATTTCTGGACGAGAATTATATCCACTTGTTGGAAAATGGTTCAAACACCACTGCGCCCGGCGCACCCTTGACAGGGCAATTGTGGTGGGACCAGACCACTGATACCATGAAAGTCTACAGTGGAACCACATTCAAAGTAATTTCTGGTGCCACAGCAAGTGCATCAGCTCCTACATCAAATGTGGCTGGCGACCTGTGGTATGATTCGACCAATGCACAGCTCAAAGTTTATACCGGTACTGCCTTTTTGCTGGTAGGTCCTGCATTTACAGCAGGCACAGGAACCACAGGTGCAATTGTAAACACAATCACAGACAGCAATGCTGTGAGTCACGTTGTGGTTGAAATGTATGTGGAAGACAGCGTAGTGAGTATCTTTAGCAAGGACTTGGCATTTACTCCTCAGGTTGCTATTCCAGGATTCACCACAATTAATCCTGGTGTCACAATGGCCAGTTCAATTTCGGGCGTACCGCAATTGTTTCAGGGTACAGCAACCAATGCACAGTTGCTAGACGGCCTGGACTCAACAGACTTTTTGAGTAGTACCAGCAATGACACCACAACGGGTACCCTGGGCATTGTTAATAATTCCGGACTGTCAGTAGGAACCAACTCTGACTTCCGTGCAACAGTCACAGGCTCTGATGTGTATCTGCGCAATCAAACCAGCGACGGCAATGTGTACTTGCAAATCAACGATGGCGGCGTAACAACTACCATGGTTACCTTGTTTGGTGCAAACAACATGACAGCTATTCGCGGAGCTACCACAGTAAACACTGCTGGTGTTGCTACTGCCATTGTGAATGGTGCAGGCAATGCAGTAGGCAACATTGGTTCAAGCTCAAGCTATTTCAATACCATATTTGCTCAGGCAACCACAGCACTGTATGCCGACGTTGCAGAACGTTTTGCAGCTGATGAAGTATACTTGCCAGGCACAGTGGTTGAACTGGGCGGCGCAAATGAAATTACTCGTGTGAAAGATGACGCTAGTGACCGAGTGTTTGGCGTGATTTCTACTAGACCAGCATTTACCATGAATGGTGGTGCAGGCGATAATGAAACTCATCCTCCGGTTGCCATGACAGGTCGTGTGCCTGTACTGGTATCAGGCATTGTGGCCAAGGGCGACAGATTGATTTCTGCAGGCGATGGCATTGCCCGTGCTGCTGCTCCTGGTGAAGCCACAGCATTCAATGTTATTGGCCGTGCTCTGGTTGGAAAAACAACTGCTGAACTGGGCACAGTTGAAGCCATTGTAACAATAAATTAACAGGAAAAAAAATGACATACTCATCAGGCGGCTTGATTCAAGCAACGGATTACAATACATTTGCCACCAACACCAATGCTTTTTGGAGCACTGGCACTGGCAACGTTGGCTGGGGACAGACAAGCGTTGCCAGCGTGAGCACATCAGGTGTGGTAACTGCCACCAACTGGGCTACCTTGGTCAACAACCTAGCAGCAGCCAGCAATCAAACCGGCCAAGCCATCACAACTAGAACAGCTCCTGTTACCGGAAATATTGTTGCTATTTTGGCCAACGTGGCCACAGACATCACAAGTCTAACCACCAGCAGCGGCAATGCAGCGGGCACCGGCACACAGTACACAGCCTGGACCGGTACTGCAAGTAAAACAACTGCAACTGGTTCTGGTTCTACTCCTTGGACAATTACATTTACACATACTGTTACCTGGGCCAGCGCCGACGCTGCCCGCTACTTCTTCAACGCAGGCGGCCTTATCAAATGGGAAACATCCAAAACAGCTGACACAACCGCAGCCGACACAGAATGGAATGACCTGGCCAACACCTTGGTTGGTGACATCTACATTACCAAAGGCAACGGTACACAAACAATTGCAGCAGCGGCCTACACAGGCACAACCAAAGTTGGCGGAACAGGAACACCAACCACCTTGCTTACCACCACAGGCTACTACGGATTGATCACCACTGATACCACTATCTACAAACAATTTGCAGACACCAGTCCGTACACTGGGCAGTTCATACAGATCAACGCCAAAACAGCAGGCGCAGGAACACAATTGGTACTGACCACAACCTGGGTAGATCCCGGAGGTTCAGTAACAGGATCAAGTGATAACATTTCAGGTGGTACAGCAACCACTGGTATCACTTTTGGTACAGCACCTGCCACAGTGGTAACATATTTCCCACCAAGTGTAACCTATTTGAGCGCTGCCTGGGGAACACCCACTGTTGCTGCTACAGTGGCCTAATCGGTAATATTCCAGCAGTAAAGGGCCTAAGGCCCTTTACTTTTGGCCGCAGATAGTGTACAATAGTCACATGGATACTGAAAAATTAATATCACACGCACGAGCAAGATTTGATCATGTGGCTGCTCGTCGCGTTCTAAAAGAAAAATACCAAGCCCGTATGTTGTTTGCCTATCGTGGTGGAATGTGGCGAGCTGATCCTGAACTGCTGGTACTGTTGGCCACCGTGCCTCCGGGCGATGCAGTGGTGCTAGATCTGTACGAAACTCCGGTGCAGGTCAACCCTGATCAGCTAAGAGGCCTAGCCATGCAGCTATGGCAAGAACAAATGAATGCATGGCTAGTAGAACTTGACCAACAACGTCAACTACGATGACCTGCGGCGCACTGTTATTTGCCTTCAACAACGAAGCCACTGACTATGTGAGCATGGCCGCCTGGAGTGCAGGTCGTATTCGCCAGTATCTGGGCATACCGGTTGCTGTTGTGACCGACAGCACAGATCCTGCACTGAGCAAAACATTTGATCAAGTTATTCACGCAGAGCCTGATTCTGGTGGTACAAGATTTTTTGAAGACTACAACTCAACAGTGACCTGGCACAATGCTGGCAGGGTTGATGCATACGCTCTTACCCCCTGGGAACAGACCTTGGTGCTGGATGCAGACTATGTGGTGGCCAGTTCGCAGCTGAAATTTGTGATCAACAGCGATCGTGATTTCATGTGTCACGATCGTGCTTATGACATTGCAAAGTCTCGATACTTAGATGAACTAAACACATTTGGCGAACATCGCCTACCCATGAGTTGGGCCACTGTGATGATGTTTCGCAAGAGCAACACCGCAGCCTACATATTTGACTGCATGCACATGGTGCGAGACAACTGGGATCATTACAGAGCCCTGTACAAGATTCAGAAAAGTACCTATCGCAATGACTTTGCACTGAGCATTGCCCTGGGAATCATCAGCGGTGGCACCTGGAGAGTTGACAGTATTCCCTGGAGTTTGGCCAGCATCTTGCCCGAGTATGAGCTGGAACAAATTGCCAACAATGACGAAACATTCAAAATCACACATCGTGCGTCCAATGGAGCAAAGTTGTACTGTGCCTTAAATGGTATAGACTTTCATGCCATGGGCAAAAAACATCTAGGAGACATCATTGAAGCCCATAGCTGAACAAGGCTACGTGATTGTGGCCTGCAATAGTACCACTGTTGATTATGTTGACTGTGCCAGATCACTGGCCCAAACATTGAAAACGCACAATCCTGTAGCCGAAGTTTGCCTGGTCACAGATTCAGAATGCACTGATTCTGTGTTTGATCATGTGCGCTATATTACCAATGCAAACCCTGCCAACCCATACGAGAATGACTGGCAGGCATTCTATCAAACTCCGTTTCGTGAAACAATCAAGCTGGAAGCAGACATGTGGATCGTGAGCAACATAGATCACTGGTGGGATATGCTTAGACACAGAGATCTTGTGATATCAACAGGATGCAGAACCTGGAGAGATCAAGACAGCCATAATAGGCGTTATCGAAGAATATTTGATGACAACAACCTGCCTGATGTGTACAACGCTATCACCTACTGGCGCCTTAGTCAAACAGCACAGGAGTTTTTTGTACTGGTACGTGACATATTTGCTCATTGGGCAGAGTATCGTAAACTGTTGAAGTTTCCTGAAGAGCAGCCATCCACTGATGTGGTATATGCTATGGCAGCACAAATCATGGGACCAGAATCAGTTACCTTGCCATTTGCAACCTATCCCAAAATAGTGCATATGAAACAGCATCATGCAGGAACACGAACAGAAGACTGGACACAGGAGTTGGTGTGGGAATATCACAACAACCAATTGCGGATACAAACACACGCACAATGGGGAGCTTTTCATTATCATGTCAAACAAGCAGCCACTCAGTGTAGATAATTTCTGGGCAGCACTTGGTGCCATGCCTGCACCCGAGCCTGTGTTCTACAGACTATACCACGACGCAGATGGTTATCCTGTGGCATATTCAATGGATGATATTCCAGGCCTTTATGTCGAAATAGATCAAGCCACCTTCAATGCAAAAAACAAGCACATTAGAGTTGTTGACGGAAAGATTGTGACCCAACGGTTTAATAGAATAACTAAACTTGTGCCCTCTGACTCTGGATCCCCTTGTCATCCTGACAATGTTGCTGTAATCGTCAGTGAGCACAAGTCCCATCAAAAATGGAACAAACGAACTTATGAACCAAATTGACATTGCAGATCTTGACTGTGTATATCTGACCTATGATGAACCCAAAAAAGAAGAAAACTGGGTCAAGATCAGAAACATGATTCCGTGGGCTCGCCGCGTGGACGGAGTCAAGGGATCTGACGCAGCACACAAGGCCGCAGCAGATGCTAGCACCACAGAACGTTTTGTTCTGATTGACGGAGATAACATTCCTGACGCTAAATTTTTCAATCAAACTTTGGAATTCCCTACTGAGGATTATGAATCTGCGGTGTTTCGTTGGAAAGCACGTAACGCTATCAATGGACTCATGTATGGCAACGGTGGACTGAGCTCATGGACGCAGCAATATGTGCAAAACATGAACACACATGAAAACACAGACGGTCGTACAGAAACACAAGTGGAGTTTTGTTTTGATCCGTTATACTGGCCCATGCACGACTGTTACTCAACAACCTATCCCAATGGATCAGCATTCCATGCCTGGCGTGCAGGATTTAGAGAAGGTGTAAAGATGTGCCTGAATCGCGGAGCAAGACCCACGCTTGCAGAGTTCAAGGATCAAGTACATCAACGCAACCTAGACCATCTCACCATCTGGCACAACATAGGTGCGGATGTAGAATACGGTTACTGGGCCATGGCTGGTGCTAGACAAGGCACCTACATGACCATGCTCACAAACTGGGATTATCTGCAGGTGCAAAATTTTGATGCACTAGCTGAACTATGGAAGACTGTGGAATCAGAGCAACCAGAGATTTTGGCCAATAGAATCGCTGATGACTTGCACACACAGTTGGATCTGCCTATGCACATGCTCACAGTAGAAGCCAGTGAGTTCTTTAAACGACATTACCGATCAAACTGGCACAATCAAGGCGTAATGGTTCGTGAGATTGATGTAATACGACAACAAGAAGGATGGTAATAACTTATGCTTAAACCAATTTATTTAAATTATGATTTTTCAAAAATCTTATCTGCTGATTATTCGCAACATGAGGGTAGTTGTATTAGTCATCAAGTCCATGAACTAACTGATATCCATGAACAGTATGGCGGATTTCCAAAAACTTATTGTTATGCAAATACCATAATACATCAGTTATGGTGGACCAAGGATGATATTGACTTTGCTGCACTTGGTAGTCAATTGGGTATGGAAGTAATCACAGCGAGTAGTATCTGCCAGCCCCCTGGGTGCATGGTTCCTTTACATCGGGATACATTTTATCAGATCACCCAACGTTATCCAGAACGAGCAGAACTCAAAGTCCGAGCCAACATATATCTCGAAGATTGGAAACTAGGGCAGTTCATACAATATGACAATGAAATCAGTACCAAATGGCATGCTGGCGACGGATTCATGTGGGACTCTACACATTTGCATCTTTCGTCCAATGCAGGTATGCAAAACAAATATACCTTACAAGTATCGGGATTCTTGTTGGAATGATATTTAAAATTATTCCAGCTGACACATCTATATGGAATCTGCCAGAGTTGGTTGATTTTCTTATTGCATATCAAAATCAAGACATAGTAATACAAACTAATAACGAAGGATGTTGCGCCAGTACCATAGGACTATATCAATGGTTAGACAAATTTTCATTTAATAGCGTTACAATCGAAACCAGTAATCTGTTAGAGACTCATGACCGCTATAAAATTTCCTTTCAAATTCCTTGGAAATCTCTAAGAGCATCCCAGCCTATTGATCCAATTCATCATATATGGAATCAAAAATCAGTTTTTGGTACACTATACGGTCGACCATTATGGCATAGACTAGGAATAGCATCACATTTATTATCCACACATCCGGGCATAAGTGAAGTTGGTTGTTTATGTGATCCTACTGATCCAGACCAACGAGAACTTTTTGAAATTTCTGAACTGTGGAAACATAACCCAAACAGCTTGATTGAATTTTCTAAAATAGTTTCTCAATTTCCTTGCAAACATGTTGATGTTGTTCAATACATACCTGGATTGACATTAGCAGATGGGTTTTTTCAACAGACCAAAAGAGTCTATAAAAATTTATTGATTGATATAGTAGGAGAAACATTCACAACCGGAAATTGTTTTTTTATTACTGAAAAAACAATAAGGCCTATGTTGATGAAAAAACCAATGATTGTAATGGGATCACAAGATTTTCTTGGGTATCTACAGCAGATGGGATTTAAAACCTTTAACAATTTTTGGGATGAAGATTATGACGGATTTGCAGAACAGAATCGATATCAAAAAATACTTGATCTCATTGATAGCCTTGCACAACAACCCATTAATGTGCTAGTAGACATGTATCAAAAAATGCAACCAATCCTGGACCACAATTATGATTTGCTGATGAGTCAAGGATACAATAAAACTATAACAAAAATACAATGAGCAAAAGTGATTTTTTATCTAGGGCTGAACAGATGCACAGTGATCTTGGCCCTGCCTTGTGCCTGGCCAAATGGAAGCAGGTGAGTTTGCACCTGCCCACAGGGTTAAATAACAGTTGCTATCATCCACCCTTGCATAGAATACCCATCGAAGATATTGGACGCAATCCCGGTGCATTACACAATACACCGCACAAGAAAGAACAGCGCAATCTCATGCTAGCAGGTGTCAAACCTGCAGAGTGTAGCTATTGCTGGAACATGGAAGCACATGACAAGCTGAGTGATCGGCACTATAGATCAGGCGAGCCCTGGGCCGCAGTAGATTTTGACAAAATAAAAAACTCAACAGGAGATGAAGATGTTATTCCCAGTTATGTGGAAGTTAATTTTAACAATGTTTGCAACCTTGCATGCAGCTATTGCAGCCCGCAGTTCTCAAGCACTTGGCAGCAAGAAACTGATCGGCACGGTGCATATCCTACTTTGGTGCCTCATAATGCTCCTGAGCATTTTTCTGGCGACCGTAAGCCCATACCAGCACGGCAACATAATCCCTATGTAGAAGCATTCTGGGACTGGTGGCCTACCCTGTACCCCGAACTGGAACACTTTAGAATGACTGGTGGTGAGCCACTACTGGATCGGAATACCTATAGAGTATTTGATTATGTGCTGGCAAACCCCAGCGCCAAACTACACTTAAATGTCACGTCAAACTTTTCAGTAGATGAAAAGTCATGGCAAAAGTATCTGGCCTATATGAAACAACTATGCAATGGCCGCATAGAACACTTCATGCAGTACGTGAGTCTTGACGCCTGGGGAGCCCAAGCAGAATACATACGCCACGGTCTGGATTTTGATCTGTTGTGGGATCGAGTCAACCAGTTCCTAACTCAGGTGCCCAGCTACTCAAGTCTAACATTTATTATCACAATGAACAACCTCAGTGTGTCAAGTCTAGCCCAATTGTTGGCAGGCATACTGGAACTACGCAAAAAGCACAGCACAACATATCAGCGTGTGTGGTTTGATACTCCTGTGCTACGTGAACCTGCGTGGCAAAGCCTGCAAACGCTGGGAGAATCTTACGCTGTGCGACTAGATGCAGTCAAAAACTACATGTCTGCGCACTTGGAAACACCAGCGGCACCGTTCAAGGGGTTCAAAGACTATGAAGTAGCCAGACTAGACAGAGACATTGCCTGGATGCGATCAGGACAAGATCTAGATCAAAGTCAACACCTGGCAGACTTCTATCGTTTCTTTAGCGAAGCAGATCATCGCCACGGGACAAATTTTTTACAGGTGTTTCCTGAAATGCGTTCCTGGTGGGCCGAGTGTGAGTATCATGCCAGACAAACTTGAACTGATAGTAGATACATTCAGTGTTGTATACGATTTACTAAAACCCTTTGCCTGTCAGGAGTTCTGGGAGTTTTCAGATCATGTGCTAGTCACAGGAGCGACCTATGTTATAGGACGCAAACAACTGGTGGAAAATAGACCTCAAATTAGAGCCATGTGCGAGTCTGCACAATACTGCATGGTGTTTGACGGCGCTGCTGAAGGATCCTGGACACTGATAGAACAAATACGCATGTTGGGCATAGAAGATCTTGTGTTGAGCAAACAACTGCTGGTACTCAGTGGCGGTGTCATGCCAGCCGAGTATCCTGCACTAACACATGATCATTTCTTTAATGTGATACTGGGCTATAACGAAAATCTACAACAGATGCAACGCATGTCTGAAATTTACAACACCGTAACCAAGCCCTATGATTTTTTATTTCTAAATGGTCGAGCAAGACCGCACAGAAAATACCTGTGGGAACGATTCCGCCAACTGGGACTGCTGGATCGTGCAATATGGACCATGCTGGATGGCAGACCCGCACTCAAAGGCACAGAGCTAGCGCTCATGCAAGGCAATGTTAATTTGATGACCACAGTGACGCCTATACGTCAACTAGATTCCAGATACGAAGTTGCACGATATCAAAACAATTCTGTTGAGATAACTGAACCCAAACGGCAATTTATCAAGCAAGACATGTTCCACAACACCTGGGGTGAAATTTACATACAAACTGAACCCTATGCTGATACCTATTTTAGTCTAGTCACAGAAACCATATGCGAACACGGCAGTAGTTTCCGAACTGAAAAGATTGCCAAACCAATTGCACAAGGACATCCATGGATAGTGGCAAGCAATGCTGGATTTTATCGAGACCTTCGTAATCTGGGATTCCAAACGTTTGGGCATGTGATTGACGAATCGTTTGATTCTATTGACAACACACAAGATAGACTCAACCGAATTGTTGAAATTGTGCAGGATCTTTGCAGTCAAGACCTTGCACAATTTCTCAATGAGTGTTATACTATATGTAAATACAACCAACAACATCTCAGTGAATACCGAGAACAACTACGCCGCGACTTCCCCCAGCGGTTCTTTGATTTTTTACAAGAGCATACCCTTCAGTGAATGATTTAGAATTTAAGCACACAGCGTTGGACCCACTGAGTGCGAGTTTTTGTGCAGCAAAATGGTACAATGCTACCATTTGGTTAGGAAGTGGACAGACCACCAGTTGTCATCACCCGCCAGCCCATTTGGTCGACAAAGATAAAGTCAGTATCAACCCTAGGCTGCTGCACAATACTGATCAAAAGAAAGCAGACCGGGCGCTAATGATTGCAGGAGAACGTCCTGCAGGTTGCGAATACTGCTGGAAGATTGAAGACATGGGTCGTGACGCTGTGAGCGACCGCGTATACAAAAGCAAGATTTATCCCATTACCACACTGAAACAAGCATATGAAACTCCACCAGATCAAGACGTTAATTTACGCACTCTTGAAATCGCCTTTGACCGCACTTGTCAGTTTGCTTGTAGTTATTGTAACCCTGCTTTTTCTAGCACATGGGTTAATGATATCCGAAAGCACGGCGCTTATGAGCACCTGGTGTCTGATGGGCGTAACCACTTTACTCACGCTCACGATAGTAGTCAACTATACAAGTTTGGTGAAACTAATCCCTACGTTGAAGCGTTCTTTAAGTGGTGGGAGTCAGACCTCCACAAAACACTTCAAGAGCTAAGGATCACCGGCGGTGAACCTCTAATGTCAGGCTACACCTGGAAGCTGATTGAATGGTTCAAACAGAATCAAGGCCGCAGCACAACCCGCCTGGCCATCAACTCAAATCTGGGATTTGATTCACACAAACTGCAAGAGTTTGTCACAGCAATTGCATCGTTACCGCATGTGGAACTTTACACATCCATGGAAGCTGTGGGCTCACAGGCCGAATACATCCGTGACGGCCTGGACTATGCTCAGTGGTTGGCCAATGTGCATACACTATTAAAAAGTCGTGCTGTAAAAGCTCTACATGTGATGTGTACCATAAATGCCCTGTGCCTGGACAGCTTGCCGCAATTGTTGGATCAGCTCATGGACCTGAAACGACTGTACGGTCGTGACCAAGTGAGCTTTACCTTGAATATTCTACGTTTTCCCAGCTTTCAGTCAGCCCTGGTGTTACCCGAACACATACGCACCGGCTACAGAGTTGTACTGGAAGAATGGCTGTATCGAAATCGCGCCAACCCGTGGCTGCACGAGTATGAAGTAAATCACACACAACGCTTGATTGATTACTTGGATGTGGTCAAAACACCGCACTCGGACACATTTGAAATGCCCAAACTGCTGAATGATTTTCGTGAGTTCTACTCCCAATACGACAGCCGCAGACACAAAAACTTTGGCGCCGCGTTCTCTAAATTAGCCACATGGTATGACTCAATATAAATATAATTCAACTGATCTGCTGAAGCCCACGTTGCTGACGCCACGAGAAGCATCACTGCTGACAGAATCCAAAACATTCTGCATATATCCCTGGATTCATCTGCATGCATATCCCACAGGCGAAGCATATCCTTGTTGTCATGCTGAAATGGGTGTGGGACAAGTGGGCAATTGCCGTGAGAATACCCTGGAACAAATATGGACTGACACTCCCATGCAAAAGCTGCGAGCAGACATGCTGAGTGAAACGCCCAATGCTGCCTGCACACGCTGTTATGAACAAGAAGAATCAGGATTCTTTTCGGGACGCAAGTCAGCCAACAAACACCACGGACATCATGTAAAGAAACTAGAGCAAAATCCTTTTGAAATGACCTACTGGGATATTCGTTTCAGCAATCTTTGCAATCTGAAATGCCGTAGCTGCGGACATATATTCAGTAGCCAATGGTATCAAGATCAAGCCAAACTAGCAGGCGGCAACTGGAAACAAAAGAACACAGTACTCAACTATGCTGGACGCACAGAAACAGACATGTGGTCTCAACTAGAACCGCATTTAGACTACGTGGAACAGATCTACTTTGCTGGTGGCGAACCCTTGCTGATGGAAGAACACTATCAAATACTAGACGAGCTGGTGCGCAGAAAACGCTTTGATGTTAGACTAATCTACAACACCAACTTCACACACACTGACCTAAAGGGCAACAGTGTGTTTGAATACTGGAAACAGTTTGACTCAGTAGCAGTAGGTGCCAGCCTGGACGCCAGTGGTGCTCGCGGCGAATACATACGCAAAGGCACAGACTGGGCAGTGGTGGAAAAAAATCGACGAGAAATGATTGAAATTTGCCCTGCGGTAGACTTCTATATCAGCCCCACACTCAGCATAATGAATGCTCTACACCTGCCAGATTTTCACAAAGAATGGGTTGCAAAAGGCCTGATTCGAGCTCAGGATCTCAATGTAAATATACTTCAGGATCCCCCACACTATAGAATAGACATAGCACCTGCTGCGTACAAAACCTTGATTGAAACTAAATTTCAGGAACATATCAAATGGTTACAAGACCAGGATCCCTTGCATCGTGCCACAGTGGGCTTTGAAAGTGCTATTACCTTTATGACAGCCACAGACAACACACAACTCCTGGACACATTCTGGCGCAAAACACACGAGCTAGACGCTATCAGAAAAGAAAACATCTTGGATGTAATTCCTGAATTGACGGCGCTAGCATGAATATGATTGGATCATCTTACAAAAACTTGCTGGTGTCAGGGTGTAGTTTTACGCATAACAATTATCAGACTCCGGTTTCGTGGGCAAACAATCTAGCATCCTGGGCCGGATTAAACATTCACAATTTGGCAATACCGGGTGCCGGAAACACCCATATCAAAAACAGCATTATATTATGGCTTGAAAAACACAAACCTGATCCCAAGGACCTATTGATTATGATCATGTGGAGCGGAATTGAACGTGTGGATTGGATAACTGATCCAACACTTAGTAACTTTAAAAAGGCATACCCGTTTACCTATGATTATTCAGACTGTACTGAATTGGTGGTAGGTGGCAATTGGTGGACAAATCGTCAAATATCACTGGTAGAGCAAGCTCTAAGAGAATATACAAAATTTCAAAACAATCAAAGTCTGGCATTGACTTCCTGGCTAGCTATGACACAGTTAACTGATTATCTCAGACAAAGAGGTTATACGTTTTACTACACTGCCTGGCAGAATTTATGGTGTGAGGGTGATAAAACCAATCAATGGATCGACTATGGAGTAGAACTTGAAAAACTTAATCTGGTATTAGATACTGCTCCTTGGTTGTTTTTTGATCACAAGCATTTTCTAGGAACATGGGTAAAAACACACAATCATCTGTGGGAAGATAATCTACATCCTTCACGTATAGGACACGAACTATGGTGTCAGGAAGTGTTGATACCATTACTGATAGAAAAAAAAGCGTTATATGAACTTACCCCACGATAAATTTTGTATACTACCCTGGATCAGCCTAGAAGCCAGTCCCATTGGCACTGTACGACCCTGCTGCCTGGCCGATGACGAAATCCTGGACAATAACGGAAACAAGTTTGAATTATCTACTGCCAATTTTGTTGACATACAAATCAGTGATCACATGCGTGATTTACGCATTAAATTCTTAGCAGGCAACCGACCTGAAACATGTAGAAAATGTTGGAATGAAGAAGATGCAGGACGTAAATCAAAACGAATGCATACCCTGGATCGTCTTAAACACTCTGTAAAAGATGAACCATGGACCACAGATGCCAAGCCGCTAATGTTCCTGGATCTTAAACTGGGCAATATCTGCAATTTAAAATGTCGTATATGCGGTTCCTGGAGTTCAAGTCAGTTTGCCACAGAAGAACTAAACTTCATGCCGCGAGCAGAACAAAAAAGTTCACATGCATATCAAATGCTGCGAGCAGGAGCGTGGCCTAGGAAAAATGCACAATTCTGGAGCCAGATCGACACAGTGCTGACAGACATACGCTATATTGAATTCACCGGCGGCGAGCCATTCATGATTGCCGAACACTTTGCCATGCTGCAAGGTATTGTGGATCGCGGAATTGCACATCAAGTTGAAATACACTACAACACCAATGGTACTCAGTATCCAGAAAAGGCTATTGAGATCTGGCGTCATTTCAAAACAGTGGAAATTGCATTTAGTATTGATGATCTAGATCAACGCTTTGAATACCAGCGCACCAATGCTGTGTGGACTGAAGTGTGTGACAATCTAGAACGCTTTAGACAACTGCGTACACAATACCCAAACATTCAGTTGCAGTGTTGCAGCACTGTGAATGTGTTCAATGTGCGTTATATAGATCAGTTGGCATGGTGGATTTCTGAACAAAACTTTAATTTTGTGTACTGGAATATCATGCACGATGCCTGGTACTTTTCAATTGCTACTCTGCCGGATGCCGCCAAAACTGCTATCACACACCATTTGAGATTCAATGCTGCCCCGGCCTGCTACCAACAAGATATCAATGGTGTGATTGATTTTATGAATGGAGGAGCCAGCACAGATGGATCTGTACTGAGATCAAATATAGCAGAACTAGATCGCAAAAGAAATCAAGATTTAAAAAAAGTAGCACCCGAATTAGCAGATATACTTGGATATGAAAACTAAAATTATTTTAAGACTTGACGAATTCACTAGTTTTACTTCATACTATTTGGAATCATTATGGGGTAAATATTTTGATATTGAGTGGTACGATCCTAGCAAGACTTATGATCAATTAATGACATTGTTTGTAGTATGGTGGCAGAATGCAAATGATGATTACAGTAAAAATCTTCGAGATCACGGTTTCAAAGTAGTAGTTGATAATCTGTGGGAAGTATCAACTGGACGAACTGATTATTATTGGTTAGAAAATTCAAACTGGTACTGGTACAACGAAAGTTTATGGTGGCGCAGTATGGGATATCACAAGTACCAACCAAATAAACAATATTCTAAATTGGCATTTATGCCAATTAGTAGAGTTAGTGACACAAGAAATAAAATTGTTAGCAAACTTACATCAATGCTTGATAATTTTATTTGGAGTTATCGAGATAAAAAACTTCCAAATGATATAGACTCAACTGATAATCAATATTATCGATTCTTCAATCCCGAATGGTATGATAACACATATTTTAGTGCCGTGGTAGAAACTCAGCAACACGGTTCGCGTCATTGGGCAACAGAAAAAACATTCAAAGCCTATGCATATCATCATCCTTTTTTGTTGATAGGACAATATCACACATTGAAAAAACTCAAGCAATTGGGATTTGAAACATACAATAACATCTTTGACGAATCTTACGATGACATTGTTGATTTTGACTCAAGGCTTAACGCAGTTATAAAAAATATTGATAATTTTAATCCAGTGCCATACGACTCAGAGACTCAACGTCGATTACAACACAATCACGATCACTTCTTTGATCAAGTATTGGTGGAATCGCGAATAATCTCTGAGATTATAGAACCTCTATTAGACTATGCAAAAATCTAAATCACTATGCCTTGCTCCGTGGACGCACACCTATCTTTCGCCGCAGACTGAGCGTAGAATGTGCTGTGCGTCGCGAGAATCTGCACAGAACTTTGCACAGTACATAGATACCTCAGCAGGTACAGGGCGATACATTCCCATCACACTAGAGCAACACTGGAATGGCGAACACATGAGAAGTGTTCGCCAACGTATGATGGCCGGAGAAACCTTGCCTGAGTGCGAAGTGTGCAATGATCAATTGTTGAATACTGATGTGTATCGTACCTATTTTGAACATCTGTTCCGTCACAAGTTACCCGAAGTAATGACCAGTACTGCCCCTGACGGCAGCACCACTATGCAGCCCGTGAGCTGGGACTATCGCTTTAGTAATCTTTGCAACTTCAAGTGCAGAACATGTGGCGACATGTTGAGCAGCGCCTGGGAAAGCGAACAACGCCAGCATCACATGATTGACTGGACCAATCCCAAGAATGCCTGGATGCAGCCTGAAATTCGTCAAGAGATTGCTGCATTTCAAGACAGTCAAATTGAAAAAGAATTCTCAGACGCTGTGGAGCAGCATCGTGTGGAAGAAGTATACTGGGTAGGTGGCGAGCCGCTAATGTATGAACAACACTGGCGCTACATGGTTCGTATTGTTGAACTCAATGATGGTGGTAGAGTATATGCCAGATACAATACCAATCTCAGCAGAGTTGATTATGGTGGGCGTAATCTATTTCGCAACATACTGGCTCATGTACGCGACTGGCAACTATGCGCAAGTCTGGACGGGGTCGGCGCCACAGGAGAATACATCCGAACAGGACTTGACTATGACGTCTGGCTTGCAAACTTCCGTCAAGGATTACAGTACAGTTCACATCCGCGCCAGATGCGAATAGACTTTACGCTGACATTACCGGGTATGACACAGGTCATGGCCATACAGCAATTGGCTCAAGAACTGGGTGTACAGTTGCTGGCCAAAGTGGTGTTTAGTTTCAGTCCAGATATTGTGATGAGTCCATTGGTATTGCCCAAACACCTGCTGCATCCTTGGCTGGATGAGCTAATTGATGCCAGTTCCGGTGCCATGCGTGATGTACTAGTTCATTTAAAATCTCGCCCCACGTTTGACGAACAATGGCCGGACACTTATGCCCAAGGTCTTGCAAAAGGCCGTGCTAGAGTGTTACAATTAGAAAGCATACGCAAATCGTCAACTTCAATGGCTGATATTCTTTCAGCAAGACCTGCGGTGCTAGAATGGTGGAACCAACATGCTTGATACTATCCAGATGGATCTGAGAAGCACTGACGATCGAGTGTTGTCAGTGTACATTGACGTAGAGCACAACAGTCTTAGCCGCAAATGGTTGGCAGCACTAAATCAATTGATTCTACAGCAGAATCATTTGGAAAAGAATTACTGCTGGCTGGGCTGGGCCAAAAGTAAGCGCAACCCTGAATACATCTGTACACAGATAAATCGCAGTATACATGCTGTTAATGCAGCAGGCCTGGGATATAGCATACGAGACTTTTTTACACCAGCCAACACAATTGATTCTGATCTGGGCATTGATCATGATCATTTAAATCAATTGCACAGATACTTTGAAGATTTACAAGGTGTGTCAGGCGCAATGAGTCCGTATTACACCACAGCAGATGACACAACTCGTTGGCACATACGGCAACTAAATTTGCTATGCCATGAATTGGAAAGTCTAGTACTAAGCATTCGCAAGTTAAAAACAGCGCCTGAATGGCAACGTCCTTCGCAGCTGATGTGCTGGCTGCAAGCACCACGCTTTGAATTAGACTCCAAAGACTATGAACTGTTTGGAATAGAAACAATCAATAGATCCCTGGGCGGAGTATATGTAGGCGTAAACAAAGCTGTGGGCAAGCATCATTGGGAAGTGTTCACAGACGAAGGACGAGACAGCCGTGTGAACGAACTGGTAACCAGCACACTCAGATCACAAACTCAAGCAGCCGGCGACTTTGATATAGAATGGGCCAACGATCCTGGTGCATATCCATGGCAGATTGCATCACTTAAAGAATTCCGTACCTGGCTGGTGGCCAATAACTTTGATCCTGAAGATAAAAGTCTAACAATTGGACATCCTAAAGTAGCACAAGTGGATCTTGTGCGCAGTTTTGGCACCACAAATTACCGAGAAATATGGGCACAATTGTCGCAGCACCAGGATGTGTATAGAATAAGTACTAGTATGGCACAATCCACATACGAGTATCGTTGGAGTGACCCAGATTACGATCTACAACAAATAAGGAAACTGAAATGAACTGGCTAAAGAATTTATGGGCAAGAATCTCCCTGGAATATCGTTATCGCAAAAAATTAAAAGAGCTGCGCAAAAGAGATCCTTTTATCTATAAATGAATATACTAGGAGTCAGTGCAGGGTTTCATGACGCTGCTGCCACAGTGCTGAGTTCACAAGGTGATGTGCTGTTTGCTGGACACAGCGAACGCTATAGCAAACACAAGAACGACGCTAACTTTTGCCAGGGCTTACTGGATGATATTTTGCCATACGGCCCCGAACATGTGGCCTACTATGAACGTCCTTGGGCCAAGCAACTGCGTCAACTCTACAGCGGGCAAGGTATTGAATGGAACAAACTCACATTAGGACAAGTACTCAAGACACAGTTAGGCGGCTGGATCGAACCTACACGGGTGTCTAGCTACAGTCATCATTTGAGCCATGCAGCTTCAGGATTTCAAACCAGCCCGTTTGATCGTGCCACGGTTGTGGTGATAGATGCAGTAGGCGAATGGGAAACCATTACTATATGGGGAGCAGAATATGATTCAACGGGTCGTGCAATTTATAAACGACTGTGGCAACAAAATTACCCACATTCCATCGGACTCTTTTATAGTGCAGTCACTGGCCGCGTGGGCCTACACCCACTAGACGAAGAATACATCTTGATGGGCATGGCTGCTTATGGCAACCCAGGCACCAGTGAACTCATGCGAATGAATCTGGTGCAGGATGAATGGGAAATCAGATTCAAAGAAAATTTACACACAGGACTAGATCCCAAGTATCTGGAACATTTTAGTAACGCAGACCTGGCAGCAGGGGCACAGGATCTGGCAGAAGACCTGATACTAAATGTCATGATGCGGGCCCGCAACTTCAAGTTCAGCAACAATCTGGTTTATCAAGGCGGCGTCGCACTCAATTGCAGTGCCAACAGACGAATAGGAAATTATTTTGAAAACATTTGGATTATGCCTTGCCCTGGCGATGCTGGCTCTAGCCTGGGAGCCGCTGCGTTGGCTTATGGTCAGCGTGTTAATTGGACTAGTGCTTTTCTTGGCCATGATATCCCCGGTGCTTATCCTGTTAATCTACTTCTTGATAATCTTGTTACCACTGGCATTGTTGGCGTGGCCTCAGGTCGTGCAGAGTTTGGCCCCAGAGCTCTTGGAAACAGAAGCCTGCTTGCAGACCCCAGAGGACCGGACATAAAGGACCGTGTGAATGAAATCAAACGCCGTCAACAATTTCGACCATTTGCTCCTGTGATACTTGAAGAATTAGTTGATCAGTACTTTATCATGCCTCGTGGATGGGAACACAGTCCTTACATGCAGTCAGTGGGTCACTGTCGCAGCCCTGAACTGTATCCTGCTATTGTGCATCATGACGGCACCAGCAGAGTACAAACTGTGCCAAAAGATTCAACGTCAGGCATTAGAGAACTCTTGGAAAAATGGTATGTGATGACTGGCTGCCCCATGCTGCTGAACACCAGCCTAAACATACGTGGAGAGCCCATGGTAAATGATCGTGCGGACGCAGATCGATTTGAAGCCTTGTACGGTGTCACTGTGTGTAGTTAAGACGAGTAATCAAGCGGTCTAGACTGGGCCTAGAACGCTGTATAAACAATTGTTGATTGTGTACTAAGTCGGGCATGCATTTCAAATACCATTGATGCAGATCCTGCTGTTTGATTTGTTGCAGAGTTTGTTTTACCGCAAACCAACGTTGAGTATTGTCCACTATGCTATCGTAACTGTTGTTGATTACTGAATCAAACGTGCGATAGCCTGCAGAACGCAAAGCCGCCAGACTGCCCACGGCTCCTACTATCACAAATGGTTGTCCAAACTTCATGCACTTGTAGGTTTTTTCAGTGATAAAGGCACCGCCACTTTGATCCACATCGAACAGGGTTTCAATTGAGATGTGGCAATAGCTGTTGAGATAAAGATCAGTGTTGATCATTCTGTGATCGTTGTGTGCATCTGAATCAGGACCGTCACAGTAGTACGGACCATTGGCTAGAAACAATTTCAGTTTTTCAACCCAGACCTGATTGGATTGTATGCTGATGGGATTATCCTCTTCTCGATCATCTATAGTGCAATCAGTATTGTAACTCCATAAGCTGTTGGTTAGAATGCCATCAGCATGCAAGTCGCTCATTATGCTGCCGCGCCACCATTTGTGTATGCGATTTAATGCAGTAAAGTCATACGGTCTAGGAAGATCAGTCACAGGAGTATAGCCTTGACGACGATTAACATAACTCAAAAAGTATTCGTGATCCGGAAAGTAATAGCATCTGTCCACAGAATCGGCCGCTGTATTGGCACTCACAAACAAATAGCAATCCTGCGGCAACTGATGCAGCACACACAAACTGTCCAAGCGTTCTTGTATGCGATCAGGATTGTCCCCCTCGTGGTAGTAAAATAATACCTTTATTTCCTGCTGCTGCAATTTAGAAATTGTGTTGGGTTTCATTAGGCCAAAATAATCACAATCAAAATCGTGCCAGCCTAGTGCAACAGGATACCAGCTGCCTGTGGGTGCTTGATCTACTGTGCTGCTGGTCCAGACTGCACCCGCGTGTTTGAGATATACCAGCAGTCTAAACGCAATTGTTCTGGGCCAGGTATTGTCAAAGTCATCGGGGCCTAGTCCTAGATCAGCAAGATTAGGATATCCCAACTCAGGATCACTCATGGTGTCGTAGCAAAAATTTATCATGGGTCTATCTGTGCCAACATGTTGTTAAGTTCAGTCCACAATACTGCCTCAAAGCCACCGTTGTAGAAATGATTCCAGTTGTGTTCTATTACTTCTTGCGCCTGATCAAACAACTGTTGTTTGGCTTGTGTGGATAACACATCCAGACTCTTTAGTAGTTTAGCAATGCGCTCAATACGCACATCATCCTCTGCAGAATCATAACTCTCGTCCCAGATGTTGCCAAAGGTTCGGAATCCGTAACTGCGCAGGTATTCAAGACTACCTCGAGTTCCTACAATAACAAATGGCATGCCTAGAGCAATGGGCTTGAATGTCTTTTCGGTCAAATGATGTCTACGACCAGTGGCCACAGTTTCGGTCACAAGATACAGTAGACTTTCAGCTGACTCATCAAATAAGCTGAGCCAACAGCTATGCATGGGATGATCAGTTTCGTTCACAAAGTTAATGGGAAAGGTCTGTGCTGCAAATACAGATTCAATATCAGGATACTTTGTTGCCAAGGGCTTGACTGCTTGGTGTATGCTGATGTTCTCTGCAGGACATGTGTCAGGGCAACTGACATGATTATGCGTCATGCCATGTTTAAATATGTAGTACAGCATTTCTAATCTATGCTGTCGCTCACCAGCCACAATACGGTTAGGAGCAATAAATGTCTTTGTAATAGTGCGTTCTTGAATTGGCCGGATCAAAAAAGTTTTATCATATCCGCGATACCAATCCAATGCTGCCCACCCATGAAAGAAATAGTAAGCAGGCGTCCACTTGAATTGATCACACACATATTCAACATTTTCACTGTCATGTTCGCTGGTCAACAAAACACCTGCACTGTAGTGGTGTTGAAATCTAATATAGTCAGTAGCACCGTCATGGGTTATGTCTAAATTATAGTTGCATACTTTTTCAAAAGTAGCCATGTGTATGTTCAAATGAATAGGCTCTTGGTCATAAATGAATATATAATTGTGTTCGTGAGCAGTATCACTACCATAACTAACCACACTGTCTGGATCACTACGCCCAAAAGGATCGCAATGAAACACTCTGTAACCTGGGCGATTCTTTCGGAACCAAGGCCAAAAAGTGTTGTTGTAAATTTCATCTATTCTAATCATTAATGTTTGACGTATTTTATTCTGGAAAGAAACCCAACGTGTTTGTGCATGAGCGTGAAGCTGACAGCATTGAGCATGCGCAGACTCTAAGTCGTACTAGATATTTTTGGTGGATCACATACTTAGCTGATTACAGCACACATGACTGGGATTTTCAACCTGTACCTTGGCAAAGCGAATACACTCACACATGGCCCAGTCAGCATCATGAATACTCAGGTACATATCTTGTGCCTAAGTCTGGTGAGATTAAATATCACTTTCATAAAAAAATTATCCCCAATCGATCTACCACTGACTTTGATACTATAGTAGATCGTGCAGAGTTCGATCTCACCTGGGCACCGCACCCACACGATCCTCCTTACACCTATGTATTTGGTAACCAGTGGTGGCCTGCCAATCGAATGCCCACAATAGAATATCATGTGCCTGGCGCAACTGAACGCAAATACATGGATAAGCCTCAGGCTCGACTGTTGGAAACTCACAACGATTGCTGGCATACCCTGGTTGATTGTGAGTGGGATTACACTTGGGTGCCTGATCCTGGTGATCCACCTTTAATATATGTGTTTGGTAATCAGTGGTGGCCTGCCAACCGAATGCCCACTGTGGAATATCATGTGCCAGGTGCAACTGAACGCAAGTACATGACATGGCCCAGAGCCACGTTGAGCCCTAATACGGCACCATGGACTGTGCCCGACTCAGTTGATCCTGCAGGCGTAGATTTTAGCTGGGTACCTGACCCAGGTGAACCGCCTTATGTGTATCAGTTTGCCACACAGCATCAAAAGACTGGGGGCCCGACATACACTGTGCCAGGTGCATCAGAAGTCAAGTATCTTGCAGAACTAAAAATTCGCACTGTAGGCAAGGCCACAGCCATATACGAGATTGATCACATGGATGGTGCTGCTGGTCAAATAGACAAGACCACTCGTCGAGTGCGATACTTTGACAACTATAGAGATACCCTGATACGCTTGGCCAAGAGCATAGGCACAGAACATGAATATGTCTGGGTATGCAGTAGCATCTGCGATTACACTGACTTTGACTTTTCCTGGCACCCCGAGCAATGGCAAAGCACCATGCTGCATGTGTTTGCCAGCAATGAACAAAAGTTTGGAGACACATTCTTCATGCATGTGCCTACCTTTGCTGAGTCGGCAGAACGCAAGCCATTGCTGGAATGGTATGATTGTAATTTTGTTGATAGTATTGTGCCACGCCGGCGCATGCCTGTGATTGAGCATGCCGGCGATAGCAATGTTGATGCAGTTAAAACTACCGAATGGTCAGGACCTGTAGCACTGTTTACTACCAATGGTGTGCCCATGACTATCCCGGCTGTGAACTTGTGGCGCTCAGAAACCAAAACAATAACACCCCTGAGCTCAGGAGCAAGTGCAGTGGTTGTTCCAAAGTCTGCTGTACCATACATCAAAACACAAATGTATGATTATCCCTACATTGACAAAACACAACAACAGCGTCACGGTGACACCAAATTAGATATTGTGTTTATTTCAAACGGTGAGATCAACGCTGAAGATAATTGGACAATTCTAGAAAGCAGAATTACAGGACTAGAGACAAATAAATTACACAGAGTTGATCGGGTGAATGGTCGTGCTGATGCTTATCATGCAGCAGCTGAAGCCAGTACTACGCCGTGGTTCTTTGCTGTGTTTGGCAAGCTGGCAATTGATTTTGACTTTGATTGGTCCTGGCAACCTGATAGAATGCAACAGGCCAAACACTATATCTTTCATGCTCTGAATCCTGTCAATGGACTAGTATACGGACATCAGGCCATGATTGCATACAACCGACAATTGACCTTGGCCAATCCCGGAGTGGGACTAGACTTTACGCTGGACTCACCACATGAAGTAGTGCCCATCTTGAGTGGCATAGCACACTATGACACCTCTCCGTGGTCATCTTGGCGTACTGCATTTAGAGAAGTTCTAAAACTTCAAGCCAGCTTGCCAGATGTGGAAAATGAATACCGTCTAAACAAATGGCTTGATATCAATGGCGATGTCGTCGCCGTTGGCGACGAAGCAGATCCGCAGTGGAGTCGACTTGGTGCACAAGATGCTGTAGAATATTACAATCAAGTCAACGGTGACTTTAATGCGCTAAAGAAAAGCTATGAGTGGGAGTGGCTTGCAAGTTATGCATTTGTCAAACGCAGCTTATTACCGCATCAATGATGTATTCTGCTTCTGAGTCAGTGAGCTCAGGATAGATTGGCAGACTCAAACAGCGTCGGCTTAGAGAATAGCAGGCACCCAACACGTCAGGAGCAGCACAATCTTGATAAGGATTCAAGGCCTGGATAGGATCTAGATAATGTACTTTGGTTTCAATGCCAAGATCAGCCAGCGCCTGATGTAGGTGATCTCTATGATCAACGTCAATTACAAATTTGTGATAGCAATGATCTTGATAGTTTGTGGAGTCAATCAGCGAACGAATTCCTGAGTGACTTAGTCGTTCCATCCAGTGTCGTGCAATCTCTCCCCGGCGGGTTTGCCACGCATCTATGTAACGAGTCTTGACCATCATTTGAGCACAGTCAACTTCACTCATTCGCGAGTTTGTGCCTGTTTGCGCACTGCTGCTGATGCGATATGATTTGTTTCTGATCCAGTTTCTAGCAAAAGCATTCAAAAGTTCACTATCAGTAATCACTGCTCCGCCGTTGCTGTAGTTGTTGAAGTTCTTGGTGGGGTCAAAACTGATAGCAGCCGCAAATCCTGTTCGCGTACAGTCGCGACTCAGCCAGTGTTGTGCAGCATCTTCTACACATGTTCTAGAATATTTTGCATTTTGCCACTCTTGATATTTGCCACTTAATGCATGTCCATACAAGCCAACAGGACAAATCACTGTGGCGTCTTTGTGAACCGTTGCCAAATCCATTAGGCCATATGCATTGATATCTGCCACGGTCACAGTCCAACCTGCTCGTCGCCAGGCATTGGCAGTGGCCACATAGGTCATTGCAGGAACTGAAACTGTTGTTTTGTTTCCATCTCTAAGAAAACTAGCAATACTTTCCAGGGCCTGTGTGCCTGAATGACATGTGATTGCATACAGGCTGTGATTTTTCTTGGCCAGCCAGGATTCAAATTGGTCGGTATATTCGCCGCTCATGAAATTGCCTGAGCGCAACACAGTATCTGTTGCGTCCAGGATCTCCTCACGGAGACGGTTATACTGTCTTGGGAGCCCAGTAAAGGCTATTTTTAAGCCATTCATAATACTTTTCAAAGCCTTGTTCTACATCTACTTTGGGATCAAATCCAAAGTCTCTACGTGCAGCATCAATGTTCAGCGCACCGCGACTTGGGAAGTCAGCATCTTTATCTTTAACTAATAATGTTCCGCCCCCGGCTAACTTCAATGCTAGCTGTGCGGCTTCTAATAAGGTGCGACTATGACTTTTGGTGATATTATATGTTTTGTTATCAGTATTGAGGCTTAGTGCGGCTGCAACAATACCATCTGCGGCATCGTCAACGTAAGTAAAGTCTAATGTTTCATTTGCACCATTTACATTTAATATCCCACCGCGCATGGCAGCAAGCATGAATTTTGCAATGACTCTATCTTCCACATCCAAGGGTCCATACACAGCACTGGGACGAATGATAGTGTGTACAATATTGTCTCTACGACTGTAGTCTCGTACCAGCCATTCACCTGCCAGTTTCATAATACCATATTGACCTTGTGGTCGGCACTCTTGATCTTCTGTCACATCATCCACAAAGTCGCCATACACCATGGAACTGCTGATGTACACAAATTTGCGTGTATCATAGTCTCGGCTGGCTTCCAGCAAGTTCAGTAGTCCTTCACTCATCACACGACTGCCTGCCGCAGGGTTGGCATTGACCACTTTCTGTCGCGGAAAGCTGGCCATGTGAATCACAATCTCTGGCTGTTCAATGTTGAACACCTTGTTCACAGCATAGCTATCACAAATGTCATACTTGTAGTAGCCACTCAGGTTGATTTTCTTGATACGTTCTTCGATCAGATAATCGATCTCAGACTGAGGAATGATTCCGTAGTTGGTTTGTATGTCCATGATAGACACAATATGCCCTTGGTCCTGCAGTCGCCGGACCACATTGTGCCCAATCAGTCCCAGGCCGCCGGTTACTAGTATATTCATTTTCCTGCCCATTTTAATTGAAACATCATGTAAATTTTTTCATCCATCAACCCATTATCGCTGACATAGTGCCAATATCGACCAGGTTGCACTATACCCGGTGCTCCATATATTTTTCGTAACCAACTCTCTTGATCTTGAGTGAGTTTGTTAGGAGTACGATACATCATTACTGGCACAAATTTAGTACCATCCCACATCTGCTTTTGCACAGGCGGACGGGCTATAGCCACAGCATCTATGTATTCAATCATGTGTATTTCAGTTTGAAAAACGTTTGATCTGATTCGCTGAGCCTGGCTACAATATTGAATCGATATGAATAGCAGCTGACATCCAGGTAACGACTCCACCAAGGAGTCTCCACAGCATGGGCCATTACCCAAGCACCTGCTTCACTGTGTTCCCAGTCCGCCAATGGTCCAGCAGCATGTATCACAGGATCTTCAAGTTCTGCTACACTAAAAGAATGAACAACCAGGTCCGAAAACGCCACTGGTTGTTCATTGATGATTTTAACCTCTCGAGGCTTCCAGTGTGATTGTTCAGTTGGTGCAGCAGTTATGGTCATGTGTTAGTGTAACACACCAACAGTTACTTTGCAACTAGATCGGCTGCCATTGGAAAGATTGCTGCAATGGCTTGAGCACATGCCAACGCAACAATTTGATGCTCTTTCTGGGTACCATTGGCACTCCTGAGTTCAATGAAGTGAATCCAGGATCTCAAGGTGCCGTTCATGTATAGTCTGCTCACAGTGTTGCCTTCAGGCAGGATAGCCCGGGCCTGTTCCTTGGCAATACCCAGTTCAATGGCTCGGGCATAGTGCTTGCGAACCAGATCAATTACTTCTTGTTGTGCGCTGTCCCACCATAGTGCAAGATCAGCGTCATCGCTTGCTATACTGTTTTGTCTATTCCGTGTGTCCTGGAGTCGGGCTTCTCTAAGTACAAAGTCAAGATCTTTTGTTGGGTCAGCATAACGTTGGCTAAACTCCTGGAACGCAAAGCTACGGTGTCTAAGGATTTGCCTTGCAATATCTCTTGTTGTCGTAATTTCCACGCAAGCTGAAACCATTTCGAGTGGGCTCCAGTGAGCATGTTTAACCAGGTATCGAATGAGTCTTTCTGATGTGTCGGTGTTGAGCTGATTGGCAGGATTGGACACACGGGCGCAATACGCAATGAGCTCTTGGGCATTGTCGATTCCCGACTCTGCAAACTCCTTCGTGGGCTGACTGTGGCTGAGTAGTCGAACATTCATAGACTTTTTAATAATTTATCCGTGGCTGGTTGAACAATGTTGGCAACAGCATTTACGTCCACCACAAAGTCAATGGTACGCACAGTGTCGCCTAGCGAGCTAAGGTTGCGATTAAGCAGTTCTTCAATTTCATCGTTGTCAAGCCCGTCCCGTCTTAGTCTAGCTAGATTGATGGTCTTCTGACGATTGCCATCTATGCGAACGATCATTTTATTGATGCATTCTAACGGAACTTCGGTCTTTTCTACTTCTGAAATTATATGATCCCACTTGGACAGGAATTCTTCACTCAGCGGCATGGGCAGCGACTTTGGCTTTGGCAGGTCGTCCCTTTTTCACTACTGGCTTCTCAGCTTCCATCACTGGCATGGGTGCCATCTTGGGCAAGTCCATCATTCGTACACCAGGAAACATTTTTTCTGCTTCCTTCTTCATTCTAGCAGCTTCGTTGATCATGCCAGTTGCTTCGTTGTGCATGCGTACCGCCTGGGTAAGCATGTCAGCAGCAATAGATTTATCATCCAGAGCACCGTTGACCGGTGCAGCAGAATAACCAGTGGTTGGTTTATTTTGTTGTGCCTTGTAGGCAGCTTCTGCTTGGCGCTTGACCTTGGGATCTACCAATCCTGCATTGTTGTCCAGGTCAGCCATCTTCTTGATTGCATCAGATCCCAGTTTCATTTCGTTCAGGATCTTGTTGAGCTCACTCAGTCGAACATTTGAATTGGCACTGGGTGTTACCAAAACGTGTTCAGTATTCACACGCTTCATTAATCTTTCGGCATGCAGAGCCTGTAGCATGTTGCGACCATCTGGGAACAGGTTGCGATTCAGTGCATCTGCCAATTCTTCTGCTGCTTGTCCAACAGGACTTTCCAGAACCTTCATCAGGGGATCATGAATGTGCATGGCAAGGAGATCAGGATAGATAACCAAGCACATGTGCTCGTCACCGGGGATCTGTCTAAAGACTACTGCAATCTTGCGATCGCCGTGTTTGCCAATGTGTTTTAAAAATCTTGCCATGTTATTCTCCTTGGGGTTGTGTTTCAACTGGTGCCTGTGCTTCTTGAGCCTGGGCAATAGCGGTGGTGACAAATTGATCTAGCTTTTCATACAAGATTCCAATTTCTCGGGCTTCGCTGGCACCAAAGGCACCGCGTTTGAATGCAGCATCGATCACATTACGGCACGCCGCAATATCGTTGATTGTGAGTTGAAGTGTAGTGTCATCCATACAGATATTTACAATAGAAAATCCCCAGACATAAATTTATCTGGGGATTTCGGTAAAACTGATGTCAGTTTATTTTTCGTCGTAGTAGGCAAATTGTCCCCAGGGTGGTACAATTGTTGTGGTACCATGCAGGATAAACACTGTGTCTGTGTAGTTTTCATCACCCCATGAACCAAACGGATAGCCGTCTGTGAACATGACCAGCCGCTTGGGCTCAATCTCATGTTCCTTCAGGTAATTGTACACACAATCAAAGTCTGTTCCGCCGCCGCCCTTGACCTCGTAGTCGCAGATGTCATCCAGGTTGTCACTGTCATACTGCACAGGATTGTAGGCCTCAGTATCAAACGTGACCACATGAATACGGTATGCCGGGAACGATTCCATGATGCCTTGAATCTCACTTAGAAAGTCTTTCAGCATCTTTTCACTGATACTGCCACTAGCGTCCAGGGCCACAGCAATATCAATCATGGGATCCAGTTTCATACCGGGCATGACTGCATCCATGTGCCAACCTTTGCGGCTGGCTCGCATCCAGGTAAAGTCACTTTTAATAGTGCTTTCTAACTGCATACGCAACAGTTCACGCCAGTCCATCTTGGGCTCTGTAAGATCCTGAATCAGACGCTTGACGCCTGCGGGCAAGTTGCCTGCTCCGTCCACTGTGGCAGCAGCCGCCAACATGGCTTCCTTGATCTCGTCCTTGATGGCCTGACGTTCTTCAGCTGTGAGCTTGGGACGACCCTTGCCCTTGCCTTCACCGTCACTGTCACCTCCATCACTGTCGCTGTCGCTGTCGCCTTCACCATCCAGATGCTCGTCAATCATTTGATCCAGCAATTTGCCAATATCAATCTTGTCTGCTTTTTCATACAGTTTGTCGTAGACTTCTTCTGAGCTCAAGCCATCATACTTGGGATCATGCAAACAAGGCACTGATGTGATCTTTTCACCTACCTTGTGCTTGATCAAGTCTGCGTTTACACAATAGTCATTGGCAATGTTCCACAACTGTGGATCTCTGTCGCCACGCCGTCCAAAGTGATCATACACACAATGCAGAACCTCATGTCCAAACAAGAATTCAATTTCTCTGGGACGCAACATCTTGATGAAGCGGCTGTTGTAATAAAAGTGACGTCCGTCTGTGGCAGCAGTTGGGCACCATTCGTCAGCATTGACCAATTTCAAGCGGGTGGCCAAGTTACCAAAGAAGCTGGCCTTGAGCAATAGTCCCACACGGGCTGTGATCAAGAGTTCACGTACTTCTCGATCCACCTTGGGCTCAGTGGGCCCAATCAAATTAGCGAACTTTTTCTTGTCTTCTTTTGTGGCTGTGGTAGATGTCATGTGTGTCCTTTGCTGCTTATGTGTAATTATAACACAAGAGTGATTAATGGTCAAGCCCGCAGTTCAGCAGCACGTTCGCAGGCATAGTTTAAGGCAGTCTGTGCATTGTACATCTCATTACGAGCACGTCTAACCCACTGCTCACGGTCCGAAACATCTCTTTGGTGTGCTTCGTGATATGCAACCAGTTTCTCGGAGTATTGCAGTGCAAGTTCTTGAACAGTGTAAGTCATTTCCGGGCTCCTTGTTGCTGTGTATGTGTGTATTATAGCACAAGAGCGAATAATGGTCAAATCGGTTAAAACAGCCCGGAATCCTGACCTTTGCGGTTTAGATACTTGAGCTGGAACCAAGAGTGTGCTGCTTCTGTAAAGAAGTCCAGGTGCACCTGCGGACTATAGTGGTGCCGTCTTTCCTCAATAAAAATGTTGCCGTCCTTGATGGTCGTCATGTAAGGTTCTAGTCCCTGATGATCACGAGATGTAAAACCCAGTTCACGCCGCATGATGTGCCGCATGCGAATTGTGTTGCCATAAGTCTGAGTCAACAGATCTAGAATCTCCATCCAGTCTGCAGGATCATGGAATACCACAAGATTCTTTTTTACCGTTACCCGGCCCATACTACTTGGTACCTGAATGCGCCAGTTGAAAAAATGTCAGTTCTTTTTCGCTGGCAAGATAGATACGATAGTCCTTGTATGCAACCGAATATGCCCAGTGTGGATTTGTATCTTCTGCCTGTACCTCAACATCAGGGTTGCGTATTTTGCAACGCTTGATAGCAACTAGAGTTTCCACATCCTGGCTCCAGCCCCAGGTGCGATTCATCCAGCGTCGGGCACGGTCAAAATCCAGGACACCGGTGCCAACCCAACTACTTTTGGAAAACTCCAGCACATAGCCAAAGCTACCAGAATGACTATATCGAAGATCTAATTTGGTTACTTGGTATTTCATCTGTAGCTGCTTCGCTGTAACATATAGGGTTTATTAACTTGGTAGTAGTTCTTGAAAATGTTCTCGTAGTCCTGCCAGTTGCAATGTGCCCATTGTTCTTTATAATCACGATCCTGAGTTGACTGTAATCTTGACCAAAATAGTTTTTTATTATGACCGGTCACTTGCGATTGTGCCTTGGATTCAACATCGTAATATCTCAAAATCTCGCCAGATTTTTCAGAATACACCACCCATCCCATGCTCTATTCCTTGTGATAAGAAAACCGGAACTGCTGTCACACAGTCCCGATCAATTTAGGCACTGGCCTGCAAAATGTACTTGCCGTACTTGGCGTGGAAGGCGTCAAAGTTCTTGAGCTTGGTAGGCAGGAACGGCAAGTCGTATGTGGTCAATGCAATACGAGCACCCATCACAGTCAACTCAGTTTCAAAGTTCTTCATCATGTAGCCCAGAAAGTTGTCTGCCATGCTGTGAAACTGTGCGTCTGCTGGCTTGAGCTCAACATGGGCCTTGAGCTCATAGCACATGGAGATCACCAAACTGTACATGGCACTGACTTCTTTTACATTCAAGTCTGTGACCTTGCCACTCAAGATGTCTGCAGGGTTGGGCATGCGTCCAGCCACCTTGCGGTGTGCCATGAACTTCACAGCAAGTCCTTCACCCACAGTACCTGCAATCAGGTTGGTAAGTGTGTCGTCGTCTGTGGCACCTTGGTCCAGTAACTGGCTCACAAAGCTCCAGGAACGCGGAGTAGCAAACGCACGTGAACTTGACTTGGCATCAAAGTCATACAGGTCCTGTTTGGCAAAGCTCAAGTAACCAACCACTTCGGGATGGATCTTGTTCTCCACAGCCCAGGTCTGCCAACTAGCAAAGTCCACCTTCATCTCCTGGTGAATAAAGCGATTTGCCAAGGGTGTGGGCATGCGATATGTAACGCCTTTGTCGCTTTCACGATTGCCTGCGGCTACCATGACAACATTGTCCGGCAAACGATATTTGCCAATACGTCGATTCAGAATCAACTGATATGCTGCACTCTGCACTGACGGAGCAGCTGAGTTCAACTCATCCAAGAACAGCACCACAATAGGGTATGCTGCTGACATTTCTTCATCGGGTAATTCAATAGGAGGTGCCCAGTCCATCTTGCCAAGATCCTTGTTGTAGAAAGGGATACCACGAATGTCAGTGGGTTCCATCTGTCCCAGGCGCAGATCAATCATGAGTCCGCCAAGATCTTTAGTGATGCCTTCTACCAGTTCACTTTTGCCAATGCCCGGAGGACCCCACAAGAATAATGGACGTTTGACTTCAAATGCCTTGAGCAGGCTTTTACGAGCCTGGATGGCTGTGACTGTGCGTGAATCTGACATGGAGTGGGTCCTTCTAGTTACTAAGTTTATATTATAACACTAACACGATTAAAGGTCAACTGTGGCAGGCTCAAGCATTTCACGAAGTTCATGCATGTGAATGCTGTCGTAGACCCAGCTGACAGGAACATCTAGCAAGGCACTGATTGACGCCGGGGTCTCATCTTGTGCCAGTAAATCCTGGATCTCAATATCAAGTTCTTTAAATTGTCCCATTATGCTACTTCCTTTTGAGTTGTCAATGCTTCTGTCAATGCTGTCAGGGTCCGGCTCAGCGGATGTGTGTTTTGGTATGTGGTACCACAGTACCATTCACCATCCCGCATGATGTAGTAGTACTCGGCGGCACAGTTGTCGCATTGTTCCAGGAATGCTCCAAAGGTCTGAGCCACTCGGAACTCTGTGTTCTTCTCGCCGCGATCACGTCCGTAAAATACAGTGATGTCTCCAGCAGGTTCATCAAACGAATGTTCAACATCTGGTGGAATTTCAATGTTCTTGCCCAGCACACTCATGTCGCCCAGTGCTACCAAATAGTTGGCCTTGGCACTGTCATAGTGTGCTTGCAGGCGGGCACCTGTGTGTTCCACGCTGCCATTCCAGTGACAATAAACACTTTTGACTTTGTTGCCATGCATGACGCCAATTCTGCTTCGTGTACCCATTTTGGACTCCGGTTTGTTGCTGTATGTGTGTATTATAGCATTTCGGTGAATAATAGTCAACCGTTTTATTTCTTCTTGACAGCAGCTTCTTCAGGAGTCATGAAGCGAGGCGGGTAGTCCAGGAACTTGAAAATTCGCACTGGTTTCCAATAGGTGTGCAAGAGATGGTTGATAACCACAATGCCCGCGGTGACCACGATAAATCCCAGCATTATCAAAATGCTGCCTGTGAAAAAGAATGCGGCTTGGTCTAGGTTCATGTTAGTAGATTTCTTTTACTAGAGTGAATTCTTCAGTGGGCCATAGTGCTTTGAATTCATCTGTTTTGACATAGTCGTTGTAGGACTTGGCATCAAAGAACACTTTGTGGAATGCTGTTTTAAGAGTACCTTTTGGGTTTATTGTAAGATAAACCGATTTTGCTTTGCCTGCCATTTTGTGCTCCTGGTGTTAAGTGTTTATTATAACACCAACAGGAATACAAGTCAACGGTATGTGGCAATCAACGATCCGCACCTGCAGCAACTAGATTTTTCATTCTGGTGTTTATGGCCGCAAGTCTTTGTTGAATTTCTGGGGGCAACTTGGCTGCATCTTCGGGAGTCTTGAGATATTTTTCAAGTACCGCGGCATGTTGTTCTAGTTCTGTTTTGTCAGTGTCTGACAGGTAGCTGCTGTCGTTGGCCATCAAATCGTCGGCTGAATCCTTGGCTCCTTTCAGCATGTCGTAGAGTTGATATGCAGTATATGCACCGTAGGCCAATGCAGCCTGACCTACTTTTTTTGTCACCCATTTGGTTCCGTCCCAGACTTTTTTGGCCATAGCCAATGACGGCCCTTCGATCATCATGTCACGACGCACAGACATTTGGTCTGACTCGGTCAGCAGATGCATGTTTTTCAATATAAAACTACGTAACTCGCCTTCTGTCATAATATTGATGGTGCCCTCAGAAGCAATATCTTCAAATTTATATTTGGTTAGGATTTTTTCAATGCCGGTTATGCTCTTGATCAGATCATCTGGAGTAGACGCCAATCCTGCTGGTGTCGCAGATTGGCTGCCGCCAGTAGACGTGTCAGCCACAATCACAGAAGCCGCTGCTTTGATCACACGCTCTAGTCTAGTTCGAATCTCAGGAGTTATGGCCGCAGCAACAGCAGGATCTCGACTCAGGTCTTTGAGAGCCTTGAGATTTTGATCCAGTACAGCAGCATCTTCGGGAGAGATATTTATTTTTGGATCATTGACAGCATCGCGAGCTAGATTTACTGCATCCAATCCTAGTCCTGCGGCCCATCCTAACCCAGGTATCAAGCTCACAAGTCCTGCAGTACCAGCAATACCAGCGCCAACATAGTCACCTTTCTTGGCACGATCGTAAGCATCAACTGCACCAATTGTCAGTCCTACTCCGGGAATTGCTTTGCCGGCAACCTTGCCTGCTCCTTTGAGAAAACCTTTGCCGGCAATTTTTTCTGCTGCCTGCACTGGACCAATGGCCGCATCGCCAGCTGCTTGTGCTGCCCTTTGTGCTTGGTATGCCTGCGCTTCTCTACTGCCACCTGGTCTAGTCACATAAGGATTGGCCGGTGCAGTTGGTGCCGGAGCTACATAACCGCCTTTTTGTATCTTTGATTGTGCAAAGCCCGGAGTCTCTGCAGACGTTACTGTATCCGCGGGTATTGTGCGTTGTATAGCATCCTGATATGCTCGACGTTGTTGAGCAGTAGGATCAGCTTCCATCAAGTTGCGCCAAGTGACCATTTGATCAGGCTTGGCCGCAGATCTACTTTCGGACATCTTAACCTTGTACTTGGCCAGTATTTGCTCAATGGTGTCAAGTGCTGTGGTCAATTGAGATATAGTGGCCTGGCTAGCAGGAGTAGCTGTTTCTGTGCCCAGCACATCTGAATATTTGGCTGCAATTATTGGATTTTTTGCAGCAGCAGCACGAGTAAGTGGGCCCAGGGCGCCGTCGATGCCATCACGAGCTGCGCCAGTGGCACCAAGGGGTGCACCTGCAGCCTTGAGCTCTTGCTGTAGTTGTTTTATTCTAGCTATGCCACCACCGCCAGGCGCAACAGATTCAGCTGCAAAAGCATGCTTTAGGCCGGTGTGCTGAGCTTGGGGAGTTCCGCACTTGGCACAACGATTTTCCTGTGCCAAGGCCGCTGCTATGGCCTGATCATTGGTGAATGTGCCCAGACTGGGCAAGGCCACATTGGTGTTGGGCGGCACTGGATCTGCCTCGTTCAGGAGGTCAAGATATCTGCGGAAATTGTGTGTGCTCATGAAGATATTTATCTTCTTTTAACAGCACATACAGAGAGATCAATACTTGCGATGGTGGCTTTTGCTCACAATATCCTGTGGTTTGTACAGCCAGCTACGATCCACAAAACCCTGCTCAATTTCACGCAGGGCAGTGACCACATGACTGCTTACCTTGGTAACTCGGGGCATGTCGCCGCGGCTGAGTTCTCTAGCACGCCGTGCAGCTACCAGGATCATTTCGTATCTGTTGCCAATTGCAGCCACAGCCACATCACTTGTAATTCTTGCCATTTTGTAGTCCTTGAGTTTGAGTTAAACAACCGTTGTGTGTTGTGCTAGCAGTATAACAGATTGCTGCCACAAAGTCAACAAAAAGCCCACCGAAGTGGGCTTTTTTGTATCAGTATTATTACTGAGTTTCCTTATGACTGACCAGAGCCCGTTGATAGCGGTTAGCATGGCTACGTTCGGCCTTGGCCAAGGTTTCAAACCAATCGGCCACTTCATCAAATCCTTCATCCCGGGCAGTCTTTGCCATGCCTGGATACATGTCTGTGTATTCATGTGTTTCACCAGCCACTGCTGCTTCCAGCATTTCTTGAGGTGTGCCTGCAGGTAATCCGGTGCCGGGTTCTCCTGCTCCGCCCTGGATCAAGTAGTCCATGTGACCATGTGCATGTCCAGTTTCGCCTTCGGCTGTGCTGCGAAACAGCGCAGCAAGATCGGGCTCGCCTGCAATGTCGCACTGATTTGCAAAATACAGATAACGCCGATTGGCCATGGATTCTCCGCCAAATGCGTCTTTGAGACATTCTGCTGTTCTAGTACCCTTGAGTGATTGTGTCATGTATTACCTTTCTGTTAAATACTATTGTACAACTATTTACTATAGGAGTCAACTGCAAAGTAATATTTTTCAATTGTAAATTCCTATTACAACAATAGGTCAAAAAAATAGGCTCCGAAGAGCCTATTGTTATTTTTGATTACAAGGTATAACTACCTCGTTTGGCGTCAAGCGTTAGCTGCTACCAAATATTGTGAGTCATTTGCATTTCTCTTTTTTGTGTCTACGGCCGAGCTTCCCCAACCCTAACGGCTTCTACATTGCCGGACTGTCCAGTCAAATACTAATTACCCAATCGATTTCCAATATCACCCCCGCCGCAAAACACTTGCAAAAATGCTTTCCGGAGGTGGCGAGATTCGAACTCGCGTCTTGAATACTTTTCTTTTTCCTTCATACAGCAATAACTCTTACTTATCTCCAAGTCTTTTTTGCGATCCAATGTTGGATCTCTTGCACACGCCACGCTAGTCCCCAGGGCAGTGTGAACCTGATCCGGTTACCACTAGGAGTGTACATGGTTTTACCATCATTGTCAACTCCCATCAATCCTATAAACATACTGTGTCCTCAAAAATTATCTAGTGGTGCTCCCAACAAGAATTGAACTTGTGTCTATACATTACCAATGTATTGTACTACCACTGTACTATGGGAGCGTGGTCATGGCAATAGGCAGTTGCCTGCCTATTGTGTGTCTAGGTCATGTGTGTTTTGCGGTAGCGAGCCAATGCAAGATGTCTTGCTAGTGCCAGGCGAAACTTGACATGATCAGATAAGTTATCATCATGATGATCTCGATCATCATGTTTTTCTAGACTGGGACGACGATATGCAACATGAAAATCTACATCATCATATCCATCATTGTCCTCATCGTCTAGACTGCACTGATCACTTCTTAGCTGGCTCAGCAGCCTTTGCTGCGACCGGGGCAGTAGGTGCTTGACTTTTGACAGGCTTTGCCTCAGCCTTTTTAACTTTCTTCACTTTATTGGCCTTGACTACTGGTGCCTTGGCAGCAGCGGGCGCAGCAGCCACAGCAGGTGCAGTAGCAGTCTTGGCAGGCTCAGCAGCGAACACAGCAGTTGCCACAAGAGTAGCGATAAGAGTAGCGATAGTTTTCATTTGAAGTTTCCTTTAGGGTTAATGACCAACATGTTTGACAGTGTCTCGACGGCAGCACGGACCACTACGCCGCTCATCACAATTGGATTGTTTCCAATCATAACCAGTGGGAAAGAGTGGTTCTGATTCGGCAGATTCCAAAAGTTTCTGTGGTTTTGAATCTGTGCAGTCCGGTTGATTATTGTGTTGCATACATATATAACGCAGCAGCTCAGCACTGGGTTGACACAGATTGGTAAAGTTACTAGAAAAACCCGACCGTAACACACAGTATCCAGGAGTGACCGTTTGCCAGAGGATCGGGCCGTGTTTCATTATCTAGGGGTTGACTACACCAGATGATTGGGTAACATACTGATAATTTGATCTTCATGTTCTTGAAGATTTAGAAAATTCCAATCTTGATCAATACAACACCAAGGCGGCAACAGCTGATTGCTGTACAAGTCTGCTGATGCCATTTTGGTCTTGAACTTGAAATAATATCCATTGTTGTCCACTGAGTGTATGTATTTTTTTGCAGCCAGCTTGTATTCCGAAGTGGTGGAACCTATTTTTTCACTAGCATTCCGGGGGTTCATTGCCCACTGTTGATATTCATTGCTGTCATACCAATGCACAAATTTATCAATGTAGGATTTTGCATTTTTTATAGTTCTCCAGTTGCCTCTAAGGTCTGAGATAACTCTAAATTTAACTGAGATCCAGGCATTGTTGAATCCTGACCAGCCGATCAAGTCGTGCAAGGTTGTCACAGAAACGCCAGCACTGGCAGCATTGGCCACTAACACATGATAATACCATTCAGCAAATGGTCGGTCTGTTAGACCAGCAATAGCATCAATGGCACAATCTTTGTTGTTGATTATGTTGGTATACAGCAGATCAGGATTTTGATACAAAGTGTCTAGATAGCCACCTGCACATCCAAACAGTTGATCAGCTGGCTCACCGTCAATAACATAAGCATCTCGATGTTCAAAATCTTCAGACATCATTTCTGTGCTATTGACAACTTTAAAATTAGGCATGATATGATCAAAATAAAACTGCGGGTTTTCCCAAATACACACCGGATTGCAGGCAATGGTAATGTTGTCAAGATCTGCTGGGTCAAGATTTTTGAGCAAGGAGGCTACGATAACAGTGCTGTCAATGCCACCACTCCACATCACTAGCCAGGGCCGGTGCCAGTGACTGGTGTGTAGATCATGACAACGTTGATCAGTAATCTGAGTCCAGGACTGAGTGTAATCGGGATCATAATCAGGCATGGCAAATCCAGGAATGTCAATCAATTCAGATTTGAACGGCAGTAAATTGGTACCTTTTCGAGAATACCATGCTGTGTGATTCTTGTTGATCTTGCGAAGATTCGCTAACCTGGAGAATGTGTCATGTCCACGACTCTGTATTATTGCTTGTTGAATGGTGGAGTGTTTCAGGTAGGCAGGATTAAAATACAAGATCATGTTCTTTTTTGGCCTTGGTAATAATATCTTCTATGGAGACTTTGACTAAATCTATGTCTTTGCAAAGATACAGTTCTGCTATCACTTGTTTTTTTAAATTTTGAACAAGTGTGTCATGCTGATTTTCTTCAAAATCAAAAATAGCTATCATAAACTGTTTGATTCTCCAGCCAAATATATTGCTGGCGGTGATTTGATCAAGTAATTTTAGATAGTACCAGCACACCTGTAGATATTGTTTTTCCTTTGATACGTCAAGATCATTGTGACGTTCTAATAGATGTTCAGCATTGACTACAAAATTTGCATAATTTTCTATCTGAGTTGGTGCTAGTTGTTCACTAGGCAACGTCCAGTTTTCGCAACATGAATTATCTATTAGATTTTTGCAGTAGTTGTCTGCAGTCTCAAGATTGACCATGAACAATGGATATCGTCCGGACGCAATTAACGCAATATCTCGAGCATGTTGAATACTGTTTACCGTCAACAGAAACTGATTCAACATTGGCTGAAAAAGTCCAATGTGACAATCACCAGGACTTGCAGGAACTCCGTAATCAAATGGTTCAAGCATTGTTATTTCTTTTGTATGGAGCGGGTGAAGAGAATCGAACTCTCGTCGTAACGTTGGCAACGTTCTGCTCTACCATTGAGCTACACCCGCTTGTTTTAAAAATACACTGTTGTCTGCTTGGCTGGCACAGTTTGGGCACAGCAGTTGCAAATTGTTTGGAGCATTGTTGTTGATGTTGCCATCTGAGTGTCGCAGTACAAATTGCAAGGGGCGACCCAGATAGCTGTTGATGTTGCAGCATTCACACCGTTGTTCTCGAATCACTGCCGAATCGGCACTGCGCTGTTTACGTTGTTCTACCACATCAGTGGCCTTGACAGCCACAGGCACAGATTCAATAGCCTTTGCCAACTGTTGCAGTTTGAATGGCATCAGACTCTTGCGACTAGCATCATCTGCTTGACATTTTATACTGCAAAAGCCCGGCGTAGATCGTTCCTGTGTCCAGGAGTAACGATCTCTGCAATGTTCGCAATAATAAGTTTGATACACAGTCATTAAGTATTTATCTCAAACATCACAGGCGTCAAGCTACCTTGAGGCTACGAAATCTGTCAGCAGCATAACTGGCAGCAAAGGCCTCGGGCTTGACAAAAGGAACCACATTGCATGTGCCCTTGATGTAGCCCACGGCCTGGCTGATAACACAGCTGGAACCGTGCATTTCGTTGGGGTTGATGTCAAGATGTACTTCCACATCGCGACCATCCAGCACTTCAGCCAGTCTAAGATACAGTTCAGAAACCTTGTAGACTTCGGTCATGAGTCGCATGGCAGGTTTGCCAGGCTTGGAGTCATAGTCACGTTCGCGCTGTACTTCACCAAACAGTTTACAGCCATTGTTGCCGTTGATATGCACAACAATAACCAGCACATAGTCAGCATGCCATGCACCGTTGATTTTCACACGTTCACTGTCACAGCCCAGATAAATTTTTGTTTCTGGTGTCTGTGCTGCAATAAACGCGGCCACCTGGGCAATATCAATTTTTCTCATTTGTTTCTTTCTTTTGGTACCACGCCTCGGAGTCGAACCGAGAGAACTCTTCCTTTTGAGAGAAGCGACTTTGCCAGATTTGTCCAGCGGGGCTTTTAGTAATTGTATCTCTGACCAAATCCTTTTGGATCAGCTTCATGGGCTTGAATAGCTTGAGTGATGGCTTGTACCACAAACTCGTTGAATGTGATGTCAAGATCATGTGCAGCCTTCATGTACGTTAACAGTTCTTCATCAGTGAATTCCACTGGTACCTGTACACGGGTATCGTATTCTTCACCAGCCTTGATAGCCAAGACTTTTTGCATGAAGTCGTCATCTACTTCAAGATCAACATAGTTGACCGCGTCCCAGGCTTCATTCATGTTAACACCGCGATTCTTTGCTTCTTTTTCATGCTTTTTCACATAGTCAGGATTGATCATTCGGTAAGCACGATCGAGAGTGTAGTCGCACACGCTGACTTCATAGACCTTTTGGCTCCGGGTGCTGAACACAATATTGGCACTCCAGCCGCCGGCGCCATGCACGCCATTCCAGGAACTCAGCTGATAGCTGTTGGGTCCAAAGCACTGCCAGCCATAGGTGTCGCCTTCGGTGATCCGGTAGTCCACCAGTTCCATAAATTCTTTCATACTCAACATGTTATACTCCTGATTGTTTGCGTGATTCACGCAGGTTATGATGTGTGTTGCACAAGGTCTTGAGCCAGCCACCATGGCGCAGTACGCCCGATGCTCCGCACTCTTCGCAGGCATGACTTGCCCAGGCTGCTGCCATGGTCACCATACCGCTGATCTCATCGTCGCCGCCATCGTAGTAGAAACGCAGGCCGCCAAATTTTTCTTTGATCTGTGTCACTGTCACTTGAGGCACCGCGTCTGACTGCCGGTTCTTCCAGTCAACATGATGTTGGATACTAGCGCACAGGCTGGCAATAATGGGCCACCATCCGGCAGCACATTCAATGCCACCGTATTTGCCCGCAAACATCTGAGGATAAGTGGTTTCCAGCTGCTTGACGAAAGCATCGTATTCTTGATATTCCAGATCTTGATCCATTGGTAATTCCTTTGCTGTGATAGCGATAGCGGCCTGATCAAGCGCACTGATCATTGCGGGATTGTTCCATTCCATCATCGTCGTGTGGCACCAATTCTGCTGGCCTTGTTCCAGTCGTAGTCAACACCATCGGGGCACTTGCCATTTCGAACTGTGTCCACACCAAATACACCGCACACTTCAAAGTCCGGACCTCGAATAGTCACAAACATGCCAACGATTCGGGCAAAGCTGATAGCTTCGCTTAGTGAAGGACATGAGTTAAGTGGTAGTCCAGATTTGCTGATTACTTTGTACATGATTTCATTATACAGTATTTGTGACTTGTTGTCAAATGATTTGGTGCCCCAGGTCGGACTCGAACCGACACGCCACAAGGACATGAGTTTCTAAGACTCACACGGCTACCATTACGTCACCGGGGCATTATTTGGTGCAACCTGTAGGAATCGAACCTACTTCAATACCTCTTCAGGGTACCGCTATAACCATATCAGCTAAAGTTGCATGTTGTTGGCGGAAGGCTAGAGAGTTGAACTCTAAAGGCGCTATTAACGCTCGGCTGTTTTCAAGACAGATCCCATCGCCAGTTGGGTTGGCCTTCCGTTGATTGGAGCACAGGGTGAGATTTGAACTCACGGTTTTTCAGATTTGCAATCTGGTGCGTTGGGCCGCTCCGCCACCTGTGCATGTTGTTGGTCTCTCGAGAGTGAATCGAACACTCGTCATATGGTCCCAAACCATAAATTCTACCATTAAACTACCGAGAGAAAATCTGGTACCTCGTGACAGAATCGAACTGCCGTCTGCGCCGTGTAAAAGCGCGGCCCTACCATTAGACGAACAAGGCATAAATTAGTCGCACACAACTTGTCCTATTATACTCCGTGTGCTATGGAGAGTTTGGGAGCGAGTACTAGTCGCTTAAATACTTGATGCACACATATGACAACATCACCGCAAGTGGACTACATATCCACTTGAGCATGAGCAATCACAATACCTGTTACATCTTTGTGAATGATATCTTCAGCAAACGATTGATCTTGCGTTTCTTCAACGACACAGATGCAGCACTGGAGTTCATCAACCGCTTTTGATTGGTAGCCTGTCCGGGTAACGATCCTGGGTCGCTCGATTATCGGTCGAGTGCTCTGCCATTGAGCTAACGGGCTATACTAATACTGGCAGGGGAAATGGGATTCGAACCCATGATGACGATTTCAAAGACCGTTGCCTTAGACCGGGCTAGGCGATTCCCCAACAAACTGCTTGGTGGTGATAGAAGGTATCGATCCTTCCTCCTCGGCTTATGAAGCCGGTGCGCATCCGTCTACGCCATATCACCAAACTGGGTTGACCAATGGGTAATAACATCCATAAAACGTCAAAGGGGTGACCACTGAGAATTGAACTCAGATAAGCGGAATCACAATCCACGACTTTACCATTAAGCTATGGCCACACCTTTGAGGTCTTACAATTATCAAAATAAAACCATAAGGAAACACTCTGCGGCGCTTGAATCCCAGACAGCCCTGCTCTTCCTGGCACCTCCGGACCGTTCTGCAGAATAAGTCCGGTTTAGTGTTGTTCCAGTGTAGCTGTTACAGAATGTTTTCTTATGGTGAGACCGGAAGGTACTGCCCCTTCTTAGTCGGATTAAAAGTCCGATACTTTACTTTTAAGTTACGATCCCATGTGGTCCCTCCACCAAGATTTGAACTTGGACGTCACGGATTAAGAGTACGGCATGCTGCCATAACATCTTGAAGGGTTGGTATGTAAAATTGTCTTTCACGTGCCAACCCGGACCTACCTGGGATCTGGAGTTGACACTATAGTTTACGACTTTTTCGTTTCATATAGTTCTTTCAAAGGTTAAAATTATTGGTGCCCCACGACAGAATCGAACTGCCATCACAGGATTACAAAACCAGTGTACTGCCATTGTACTAGTAGGGCAAAAAAGAAAAATCCAGGGACCTAACTCGTCAAGGGAGAGTATGGATTTGTTTGGCTCCACGACTAGGACTCGAACCTAGCTAGCTTTCGCACAGATTAACAGTCTGCTGCCACACCCGGCGGCTCTCGTGGAATAAATTGTTGGCGGAACGAAAGAGACTCGAACTCTTAAAGCGGCTTTCACCACTCGACGGATTAGCAATCCGCTCCAATACCATTATGGGACCGTTCCAGGAAAATACTTAGCAGCTTGTGTGCTGCTGAAAAAATTTAACGTGGAGCCTTTCACTTGCCACGATTGGTACATCAAAGTACTTGAAGGTTACGCCCAACCTCTAAGAATAATTTAGTCCAAGCATACTAACAATAAGTAGATTACTATGGAAAAAATCCAATATCTGTCATCGAATGCTAAACTTTTTAAAAACAAAACAGTTTTAGATCTAGCTTGCCATACTGGAAAATCTACAAAAATAATTTCTGAACTAGGTGCCAAACATGTTTATGCAGTTGATGTGAGACCTGAATTAATCAACAAGGCGCAGCAAGAACTTGATGTCAGCAATGTAGAATTTATTGTTGGGGACATAACTGATTATCAGCTATTACCGGGTCTAGTATCAAACAGCAATATAGTTACTTGTTTTGGCGTATTGTATCATTTGTTTGATCATTTCAGATTCTTCTCACATGTTTTGAAATCCAATATTGAATATGTGTTATTTGAAACTGAATTTGGTACAGAGTCTCTTAATCCATTGATGGACTGGGGGTTTGAAGTCACTGATCAGATCTTGCACGGTCATCATAAAGATTTAAAAATCATACCCAATGGCACTCCTAATCTATCGTGGATTTTACAATCGGCTGATATTTTTGGATTCAAGTGCGACTGGATTGAGTTTTACGGAAACAAAACATCAAAAAATCGCAAAGAAATTACCTCTGAAGAATATTTAACAATTGCCGGCCCCGACTGGCCTTCATATTTTGAAATAATATCAAACAATCCTATTCTAGATTTTGTTGAAGATGAAATTTCACAATTTTTGCATAGTTTCACCACGAGGAGAATGATAATTAGATTATATAATTCTAATTTGATAAACTCAACTCCATTAGCATTGCAGAACATATACCAATGGGCTTGACCTGGTGGAAGTGGTAGGACTCGAACCTACAACGTTTCTTATGTGGCGGATTTACAGTCCGTTGCCTTCAACCAATTCAGCACACACTTCCTAATCTGGTGGAGGATAAGAGAATCGAACTCTTTTGACCTACGTGCAAGGCAGGCATAATACCCAGTATATGAATCCCCCGTTATCTTGGTCGGTCCTGACGGATTTGAACCGCCAACTTCTAGTTTCGAAGACTAGCACTCTATCCAATTGAGTTAAGGACCGATACATGGCGTACCGCCAGGGATTTGAACCCCGAACCGCTGGTTTTGGAGACCAGAACTCTGCCAGTTGAGCTAGCGATACAAAATTTTTTACACACTGTCTGCGGCATCTCAGCCTGTATCAGCTCAATGTGTGTATCAAAGCACTCTTCATGGATGAACCCACGTGTCTCCCGACGGATAGAGAATGCTTTGATACGATCTAATTTTTCCTCCCACAAGAGGGAGTCCATCCTAGTCGCCGCCCGTTTGCCCATGTTTTAAGTGCAGGCTAGGTCCTCGTTACCTATACACACTATCTAACGCTTTAAAGAAAAAACCCTGGAGTTTTTAGTTCCAGGGTCTTTTGAATTTTGTGATTTAACTGAGTTAAATATCACACCTCTCAACTGATCCTGGAACGCCTGGAATACTATTCATGCGACCATACGCATGTGACCAGGCGGATGCCTGTGTAAACATGGGTTTCGTCAACAGTGAACAGAGAGTTGTTTTCATCTTAAATCCTATTATATTTTATTTATCATTTAGTGTCAACCACTAAAGATAACTTCGTGTGAAGTATTCCTACTTCACGGCCAAAATGGTTGCGGGTGACAGATTTGAACTGCCGATGCTCCTGGCTTATGAGACCGGAGTGGTGACCACCCTACCCGCTTAATTATTTATCCTATGCGTGTATTATGCAACACATTTGATTTGTTGTCAACCTAGTTTGGATAAGCTGATCATGTGACTGCCATGCGTTTAAAAGTGTTGCCACCTTCCTGAGCATGAGTTGACTGTGACTAGCAGTCTCGTACCTTTAACCGTCAGCGGTTCAGGATTTAGTCTTGGTCCCTGGCAGTTGGGCCCATAGTCAATGAGTTTTTCCGCCACATGATCTGCTTAAACTGGTACCAGCGGAGAGGATCGAACTCTCTCAAGAACGCTAATCTGGCGCACAAAAGTATATAAGACCTCTCTGACTACCAAGTCTCGCTGGCAATGAATTTGTCTATCGCTGGTAGTGTCCAAGCCACTGGCTGAACTCGCTCAACGCGAGTCTGCTACGGGCATCAAGTACAGTAACAAGTGTCTTGGGCGACTCGCTACTCACATATGGGTAACCGTACACACATAAACAAAACTGGAGCGGGATAAGAGAATCGAACTCTTGACTGGAGATTGGAAATCTCTAATTTTGCCATTAAACTAATCCCGCATGAATTGAATTTGCAAGCCTACGTCGCGTTTATCGTAGATTTATTCAGGACTTACCGGCCGCCTAGCCTGACCTCGAGCACGATGGATATCACTTGGGATCCGTCCAGCTTAGTCTCCTTTACAGACCCCTGCAGTTCCCCGCAGGGTGGGAGTTGAACCCATTTGCCTTTTGCTGCTTTGGTCCTTCGAAGAAACCTAGACAGCGTGACTTCACTTGCTGACACTTACAAAACTTGGTGCAGTAAACAGGATTCGAACCTGCCTGGCCGCTTCATTTTACAACAGAGTAATTACTCTCTGCCGCTGTATGCCCCTCGGATGATCAGTTCCTACTCACATACAGGCAAGGGCTTGTCGACCTAACTTACCGCATAAACTTGGTGGGCTATCGAGGACTTAAACCTCACAGTAACTAGTATGGGAGACTTCCGTCTCTACTGCATCTATGCTCTACTCATAAACTAAATGATTGTTTTTATACTCTGTGATATTCTTTCTATCCTTGGCAAGAACACACTGTCTATCTGCTGACAGATACTTGCAGCCAGATCAATCTGATATTGCTTGCACGGCACTGTGTTTTGACCCTGATGATCATGATACCTATAAAATTCTGACTTCTCGTATTGATCATACAATGGATCTGAAATATTTGAAATAATTGAGCTCAATACAGATCTTTGCGATTCTGTCCATGATATATCATATGCTTGCAATACTGCAAACTTGATATTGCGTGACTGACACCAATCACGCAACAGCATGATCTTGCAAAATATGTCTTGTGCTTCCAGTCCTGGACTCACTAACCACTGATTATACAGTCTTTTTGATGCATGGTCAACACTACAACTGCTGGGCCATATGCCTTGGAATGTGAAGTTTCTTAATGAATCAGTGTCAACCAATTCTATTTGCCTTTGCGGATCAACTTCTACATCCAATTTACCTGTGCTGGTCAGTTGCAGTATCACCTGGTTTATTGACTCATCTTCTAATAATTTTAGAAATGCTTGATTCAAAATCCATTGATTGCTCACCGCAGGTCCGCCAACATCAACAATGTTGACCCCTACGGATTTCAGCACATTGACCCAGGTCTTTCTTGCCTGGCCACCAAAGCTGAACCCGCAACCACTAACCAAGACTTTTTTGTTTGACAACAACATTGATTTTATCCAAGTGATTGATCACCACCGCTTGTGATCTGTTTGGGCATTGGCCGCATACTGATTCAGGTACTCCTATGCCAGCAACAAATTTGTCAAGATGTGCAGCATCCTCACAAGGTTCATAATCAAACCAATTTTTTCCAGTGATATCCATCACATTGGCCACTGCCGGACATTTATACAAACGTCCTTTGTACAATATTGGAGTATTGGGCGAACCGCATATGGCATGTGCCTCAGCAGGATCACTCATCCAGGGCAAGATTTTGTCATCTTTGTACTGGAATGGCACTACAAAATCTTTGAACATGCTCTTGTAAATCTTAAAATTGTCCAGCTGCCAGGATATCTGACAGTGATCTTGTGGATCTTCGCTGACCTTCACCTGCCATCCCTTGCGTGTTACCAGGATGTTTTTTATAGCTTGATCAATTATACTGCGATGATCTGCTCTGTGCATACTGACCTGCATCTCAAATGGTTCAAAGTCAAACCAAGCTGCGCTGTCAAAATTTTTCAGTAGATATCCGTTGGTTATGAGTCGTATAGTTGTGCTGGGCCATGCTTTTCTTATCCGGCCGCAGATCTCCATCAATTCAGGATGCAAGCAAGGTTCGCCACCAAACACAGCCACTACCTTGGGTTCTAGCATGGTGCTCCAGTGCGTTATCCATGCGGTGACGTCATCAAGTCTAGCTATGCCATTTCTTGCAAAGTCACTGAGACTGATGCATCCGCGGCAACTGATGTTGCAGGAATACGCAACCATGATATCCAATCTTGGAATGCTTCTAGTCATAACTTGTTAAACGATCTTCCGTTACTGCAATTCCAAATGTGTCATACAATGCTGAACACACCTGTGCAGGATTGTAGATCAGATGTTCATACGGCACCACAAGATCATAATGTTGATCAGGTTCAGCTTCTTTAGTGTTTCTGATTTTGTTCAAATATTGTTCCACAGCATCAGGTGTGGGATCAATTTTCTGGCTCAGCAATATTATTTCAACTGTGAGCATGTTGTATTTTACTTTTCTAACAAAATCCTTGTCCACAGCGGACCTAGATAAAATTTTTAATAATCCAAAAAAGTATTCAGGAGTAGGTTCTCTGGTCAACAGTACTTTTTTTATTTGTTGTTCTATCATGTGTTGATGCAGTTCTTTGTCCCTGGGGCATTGTATGCGGATGCTATGCACATGATCCAGTAGAGATCTTGCCAGAGTGGTGTATCTGTGCGTGGGCACCACGGTGTATAGGTCTGCATGAGATTTTTTAATCTCAATCTTGGGTGCAGGTTTCAAAAACTCCTGTTCAAAAACGTCATGCACTTTGGTTCTACCATTGGCAAATTTTTGATACAGTAATTGCTCGCATTGAGGACTCTCGCTGATTCTGGCACAAAATTTTTCACCACCAGCACCCTGGTCGTAGTCAACAAATAAAAACGGCATACACTATTTAACGTTTGGTGCACCTGACAGGAATCAAACCTGTCTATGTTTGGATTCAAATCCAACTCGCAATGTCAATCCAGCGCAAAAACGTAATGGTTACGATTCCATTGCTACTCGATCATGTAGCCGATTTTGTTTGGCGCCATAGATGGGACTCGAACCCACCTGGTACGGATAGACAATCCGTTGCCCTCCCCGAGGACTACTATGGCAAAACTTGGTAGAGCATAGCGGAGTCGAACCGCTCTTAGTGGACTGAAAACCCACTGTCCTAACCGATAGACGAATGCTCCACTATATGAAAACACACTTATTCAGGAACCTGCTGATCACACACAAGAGTGCTACTCCTGTGTCCATCTGCTGTCATTACTGTCCACATGTTCCGCCGCTTTTCCAGATCAACTGATTTCTCAGTGAGAGCCTATTTCATGCCAGCGAGGGAGTAGCCTGCTAAGGCGGGGTTCAAACCCATAATCCTGATTCACTTGCCTAACGGTGTGGATAACCTGTATAACTGTGCTTACATATAGTGCCCAGAACCAAATCTGAGTACACTATACAAAATTAAATTTTTAACGAACTCTTCACACTGTGTCGATGCACTGTGCTGCTTTCTAACTAGTCTCTAGTATAACATGTTATGCAATACTGGTCAACCTGTTTTGCAAAAGCCCCGCTGTACTCTAGGGTCTTTGCAAAATCTGCTGTTCTTCTCTCTTGTGTATATTATAGCACTCTTTCGAATAAGGGTCAACCGCCATAAAAAAACCCGCTTGCTGCGGGTCTTTGAAGGATGCGGTTTCGACTACATCAACAAAGACCCAGGCTCTGATCACGCTCATAGGCCATCCCCGAATTGATTGTCGGTATGACTGCTGAAAGGATAGTGTGCTTGTTCATAAGTGTAGTATATATGACGCAGACAAAAAAGTCTATTATTTTGGCGAAATTTGTGGCGGTTTAGTAGGATTCAGAATCTGTGACCACTGTCCAGGCCAGGCGACCAAGGTCTTCACGTATTTCATCAGTGACCATGCCCTCGCCCACATGTGCTTGGCTTTCCTTGTGGAACGTCTGCTGCTCTTGTGTGAGCATGTTCCATTCAGCCTGTTCTAGTGTGGCCATCTGGTCTCTGATGCCTGAACAGTACCAGTCAATGTAGTCACCTTCGCCGCGCATGTTGGCCACAATGCCGCCGGCTGATCGCCAACTTGCGGCCCAGGTTTGATCTTTCAGTATGGTCCAGACATCTTGTTTCTGGAACTCATTGTTGCACAGGGCAGCATAGAGATTTTGAGCATACACTCTGCTTTCGCGAACCTTGGCAACCATCCAGTCACTGGTACGCATGTCAAATTCCATGTTGTTCTTTTGCCACTCAGCATTGACTAGATTTTCTTCATCTTGAAGTGTCCAGCTGTCGTACATTTCAAGCATGGCCTGCACCTCAGGATCGTCAAGACTCTGGCCCGCTTCTAAACAACCTTCAATGTACTTTTGTTTTTGAAAAGTGTGACGATCTGGGCTGGCGGAAATCATTGCAGGATTCTTGTGTCAGAGCCGCTGTCAATACCATCCAACGCTGCGGCCAGTCGTTGTGCCAGTTCAGGATCAGATTCAGTCAGTTGTTCAAAATCCACGGCATGACTCGTGGCCTCAAGGTCTTCTGCGGTCATGTTCTCAAACATGCTGTGAATTTCGGCCATCAAGAGATCCAGCTCCGCCTGAGTTCCTTCGAACTCGTCAAAGCATCCTGGGGCAAATTGTACTTTTAGTGGTTGATCAGTCATAGGTTCTTTCATGGTACGAGGAGCGGGACTCGAACCCACACGCCTTGACGGCAAGAAATTTTAAGTCTCTCATGGCTACCATTACATCATCCTCGCATGGATCTGGTCCGGCGTAACAGAATCGAACTGCTATCTAGGGAGTAGAAATCCCCTGTATTATCCATTATACTAACGCCAGATACTTGGTGCGACTCCTTGGTTTCGATCCAAGTACCAAGACCTTATGAGGGTCCTGCTCTCCCATTGAGCTAGAGTCGCTATTGTTACATTGTAACAGGAAAGTTATTTAGTGTCAACAGATTATTTCACAGATAGCAACGCCTGTAGATCCTGAGTTTGTTTTTGCAAACGCTCAATTTCTGCTGCTGCTTCATCCAGGAGGTCGGCAATGCGGTCAGTCTCACCTTGTTCCACGCTTCTGCGTCCGGGAATCTGTCTGCGTATCTCAGCCCGTTTGAGCAGTCGGTACACCAGGCCTTGTTCTTCCATCATTCTCTATCCATCCTTGCATCTTCGTTTGATTTATAACACATGAACAACACACCAACGATATATCCCAATAGTAATCCCCAAAAGAAATTCATTCTTCAACTCCAAAATATTTTTTAATTCTTTGTCCAGTTGTTTGTGTAACATATCCACACCCAGCTGAAGTATCTCTTTCAATATCTGCAACTTGGGCACATTCCTGAATCAGTAGTTCGGCAAACTTTTCTAGTGTCCGACCGCCCACATCAGGATAGTGGCTACCGCCAGCTGCTAGAGCAAGTTGTTTAATTTGTTCGTTCATACATCAATTCCAATCAATATTTTCCTGATGCCAGCACTATACGGCAAATGTGTTCTAGTCGCTCTATGTGCTCGTAGGCACGCCATGGGCTGGTGTCAATGGCCACAACACCATGTCCTTTGATGCCCACAATATCGTAGGCAATATTTCCCCGGTCATCCAATTGTAAATTCTCGTGACATTCGTTAGCAAGTTCTTGACTGATGGGAGGCACATCGCCCACATTGGGTGCCACTCGGGTGTAACGGTTCAGCTCGGGAAATGCTGCACTCACTGTACTCAAATCAATGCCCGCATGCATGGCCGCAATACAGTAGGTGGGATGAACATGCACAACCACTCGAACATCGTTGGCATGTTGTCCCATCATTCTTTGTAGGCCAAAGTGCAGAGGTATCTCACCGCTGGGTTTCAAATTGGCACTGATGTCTGTATAAGACAGTTCAGTGTAGTATTGGCCATAAATTGATTTTTTTATAGCAATCTTCTTGAACTGATCCGGTTGTAGGGTCTGTTTACGTACACCTGAAGGTGTGATATAAAAATGATCACGATCATGATGTCGTATACTGACATTACCATCTCTACTGGTAATCCAGTTGCGCTTGTAGGCATCTTCTAGCACTTGACAAATTGTTTCTAGCATGTTATCCTTTTAATATTCGCCAAAATTTCTCTTGCACAGTTTCTGTCCATTCAAAGTACAAACTGTTTAATGGTGGTCGACCTGTGCTGTCATCATACATTTTACGATGTTTTATGTATTTTGTCAACCAAACTATTTGTCCACTGGTCATTCTAGTAGGCCACCATGCAAACAGTTTGCTTTCCATTTTTTATGTCAATGACTAGCCCACTTGATAGTGTCTAGATCAATGCCTTCTTTGTACATATCCCAAAGTGGACTAAGTTCTCTCAATCTAGCAATCTTGCGTTGAATCAGTTCAATAGCAAAGTCAATTTCCTGTTCTGTGGTGTATCTGCCTAGACTAAACCTTATGCTACTGTGTGCCAGTTCATCATTGCGACCTAACGCCCGCAACACATAACTGGGTTCAAGGCTGGCACTTGTGCAGGCCGACCCCGAACTTACGGCCAATTGCTTCAGGGCCATGATCATGCTTTCACCTTCCACATAGTTGAAACTGATGTTGAGATTGTGTGGCACACGCTGAGTCATGTCACCGTTGATAAATACCTGCTCAATGGTTTCTAGGCCAGCTAACAGTCGGTCACGTAATAGTCTGATGCGGGCAGTTTCTTCTGCCATATGCAGTTTAGCCAGTCTAAATGCCTCGCCCATGCCCACAATTTGGTGTGTGGCCAGAGTGCCTGATCGCATGCCGCGTTCATGCCCACCACCGTGTATTTGTGCTTCAATTCTCATTCTGGGCTTGCGGCGCACAAACAATGCGCCAATGCCTTTGGGTCCGTAGGTTTTATGGGCACTGAAACTCATTAGGTCAACTTTTAACAGTTGTAGGTCGATCTCCACCTTGCCTGTGGCCTGTGCTGCATCCACGTGAAATGCAATGTTCCGCTCACGGCACAGTTCTCCAATTGTGGCAATATCCTGTATCACACCAATTTCGTTGTTGACATAGATCACACTGATCAGGGTGGTGTCGGGCTGTATGGCTGCGGTCAACTGGGCTATATCAATCAGGCCCGTGGGCTGCACATCAAGATAGGTCACACGCCATCCATCACGCTCCAGTTCACGGCAAGCATCTAGTGTGGCCTTGTGTTCAGTTCGCACAGTAATGATGTGCTGGCCCTGTGCCTTACGAAACTTAGCAGCACCTTTGATGGCAAGATTTATGCTTTCGGTAGCGCCTGATGTCCACACAATTTCTCTAGGATCAGCTGATACTAGGTCAGCCACATGCTGTCGGGCCTGCTCTACCGCGGCTTCTGCTGACCAACCATAGGCATGACTGCGTGATGCAGGATTGCCAAACTGCTCACGCATGTAAGGAATCATGGCATCTACCACTAGTGGATCCATGGGTGTGGTTGAACTGTAGTCCAAGTAGACTGGAAATTCTGTGTAATCTATCATTTTTATCCTGAGTAATATTTAACGCAACCCATCAACCACACTGTGGACAACATGGCAAAGTTGGCAGCACTGGGCCAGTCTCTGTGATACAAGGCAGTACCCAGCCATGATGCATTGCCCACAAACAACAATATAATGCCCAAGATAGGATCCAGTCGTAGGCTTGTTATCATGGCACCTGCCAACATGATACTAAAACACAACCACTTAACTATGTTCATTTTTTCTTGCCTGCTGTAGTGCTCGGTCACGGGCGCATCGCTGTTCAAAGTCTATCATGTCATGATAGCCCATGCGATAACAGGCACAATGTTCGCCCAGTATCCATCGGGCTAGACGAATTCTCAAGTGTTGAATCATGAGTTATGCTTTCCAGTTCATGTGACCTTTGGCACGATCTTGTTCGGCCAGGGCCGGATCATTCCACACATTACGGTGATACCATTCTTTAATTTTGGCCACTCTTTGTTCTTCGGTGAGTTCGTCACATCGGCTTGAACGATCCGGCATGCGTAGCCAGTCTTGTGTGCCCTGTCGCTGACTGTATGTCGTTTCCACTGTACGGAACACCTTCCAAGTCACAAACACCATGCTGATGATGGCAATATGACCCAGCATGTTGTAGCCAATGGTCATGAGTTCACCAACGTACAGGCCAAATGCCAGACTCCAGAAACAGCCCAGCAAGATACTGGCAAAGTATTTGATATGCGCGGGTGCATGCCGTAAGGGATTGATATTGGGATTCAGTAGGTCTCGGCCAGACCGGAACAAGATATAGATAAATTTCAGCAATGCAAACATGGTTACTCCTTAAAAAATTTCGTGATAGGTGTTGTTGAAAAAAATAGTCCAGTGATTTTTATACAAGATAGGTGTGAATGCAATAGTCATGCACACCACAAAAAAAACAATTGCTCGAATCAATTCACGCTGCATCATTTGCTCCAAAATATTTTTCAATAATTACAGCACTTCTGGACTCCATGGATTCCGTCAGTACCCCGCACACATCTGCCACAATCAGTCGGGCAAATTTTTCCTCATCAAAATCTTGATAGGCAGTATGATTGCTGCCCCGATCAACATATCCACATGCTAGGAAAATTTCTCTAATTCGTTCGTTCATCGTTTCTCCTGAAATGTGGCCAGCCGCTGTTTGAGTTCAAGTTCCACATCATAGTGTTGTTTGCTCAGTCTCACAATCCAGGCACTCAACAGGCCCAGTTGATATGCAATCTCATCTGCGTTTTTGTACTGTCCGCATGAACTGACGGCATTTAGCACATCAATTATTTCTTTGTGATTTTTTACGTGAACCGTTAGGTTGTTATACATGCCATATCTCCTGGAACCCCTCTTCCAGTGTGGGTTCTTTTAAATTTTGTAGCATACTTAGCATCACATGATCCGGAATGCTTTTTCCTGGGCGGCCAGCCAGTCTACGAGCAAGTTCTGCAGGCTCGGGTGTGCCAAACACCACAGCAACATGCTCATAGTCCGGCAGCATGTGAAACTTTTTTCTACGGCTGGCCACAGTGGTTGAGGTTTGATCCCAGATCACTGAGTGGCCATGTTCTCGTGCAAACACCACCTGTTGAGCCATGAGATCCACAGCCTGAGGCATGTAATCCTCAAACACCTTGTTGTAGGTTTGGCCTTGTTGCTCAGCATAGGCTTCCACAAACGCATCTGTACTAACAATGGTCAAGCCCAGGGCCCATATTTGGTTCCGGATCCAGGTACTTTTACCCGAACCTGGCACTCCAATCAACTGATAACACTTAGACATGATGTCCTTTGATCTTGCCTTTTAAGGCTTGAGCGATAGCACGTTCCATGGTGATGGCAATTGCGCCAGTAGCATCCATGCCCACGTCCAGAGCACGATAATTTTCCAGGCTGCTGGTGTCACCGTGCAAGTGTCCGTGAAAGTGAACCGCACCGCGATGCATCTGGTCCCATTCTGCTATGGGATAATGAAACATCACCACTTTGGTTTCGTTGAACTGTGCATCCAGATACTTGTGTACTTGTTCAAAGCAGTCACGGAAATCTGGATCTTGCAACAGCTTACGGTCGTGGTTGCCTTCCACCAAGATCTTAACTCCATTCAGTCTACGCACAGTTGCCACGGCTTTTTCCGCAGGCAAGAATGCCACGTCACCCAGAATGTACACAGTGTCATCCACTCCAATCAGGTCGTTCCATTCTCGAATCATGGCCTCGTTCATGTAGGCCACATCGTCACGAAACCGTGCCCGTGACTCAGGGCAAAATTTCATGATGTTTTTGTGTCCCCAGTGGAGATCACTTGTGATCCAGGTTGTCATTATTGTAGTCTCTCAATGTTTAGGTTGTTCTTTTTTTGCAGGTTTCTTTTCTCGTCGGGCTTTTTCTTGTTCAACTGCTTTTTTCTGTGCCTCTGTCATGACCAATACTGTTTTGCATGTTTTTTTGGCAGGCGCTTTGGAAGACGCCTCGCTGGTTTCGCACACCCGTTGAGTTTTGTAAGCCGGGACAGGAGAAACCGCAATCAGTATCAGTACACAACAGATGTATTTCTTCACTGGTCAACGTCTCGACTTCGTTGGTTCATTCTTCAACTCCAAAATGTTCCTTGATAATCTCAGCAATATCCCAATTCATATTTTCTGCTTGATTCTTTGCGGCGATATCAGCACATTCCTGAACAATCAATTCGGCAAACACCTGTTTGATTTTGAGCACTTGGCTGTGACTCAGCCGGGTGTATGTTTCAGGCACTGCTGCATCCAGGGCCTGTGCCCACAGTTGATCAATTCGTTGGTTCATTTTGTTTCTCCTCTTGCTCGAAAATCTTTGGCAAATGCCGAGTTAACCAAGTCATATTCCTTTAGCAAATCCTCTACCTTCTCTCGCTCGGCTGCTGCTACCAGGGCGGCAAACTTTTCTTCATCAAAACCTTGGCCCAACACTTCACAGTTGATGCCTTGTATTTCAAATCTACACTGTTCGGCAAGTTGTTGAATTCGTTGGTTCATTCTATACCTCTATTCTTTGTGTCACGCTTTTGTGCCTGACGTTCTGTTTTCCAAAATACCCGTTTCCAATCTTTCAAGTGTTTCCACCATTGGGGAGGGCTGTCAAATTCCCTTGCTTTTTATTAGCCATGTTATCCTCCTACAAATTCCCGTACCCATTCAAATCTTGTGCTGGCAGGTACCCACTGGAACTGGCTCTTTCTGCGTTCAGATTGTTGCCAGTCCATGCATATCATCACCCAGCCAGGCTCAGAACTGAAGGCCACAGTTTCAGCAACCCGCACGACTTCTACAAATCGTCCGTCTGTTGTTTTTGCTACCATAACCATCATGTGTTGCTCCTTGCTGCTATGTATGTATTATAGCATTTTGAGCAATAAAGGTCAACCTAGGATTTTCTGTTTGCTTCGAATGAACAATAGCCCACAGTAGCGGGTCTACGCTCGGCTTGGATTTTGGCCCGTTCACAAGTGGCCTGACCAGCGTAGATGGCACTGCTAAATTGGGCAGGCTGTTCCCCTTGTGCCATGATGGTTATGACCAACAGCACCCACATGATTATCAATGCCACTGGCCTTGCAAACAATGCAAGAACTCATGACCCACTGTTCGCATGTCTACCTTTTCCGGCAGGATTATGTAGCAGCGATCAGGCCAATTCCAGGAGCAGGCTAGGGCACCACCCGGAAAACCGTTGAATCCAAACTCACGACTTTGTGCATTGCATGCCTCCAGCAATTTGGCTGCAGGAACGTATCGCACAGTCACAACGGTCTTTTCTGTTTGGTTCTTGCTCATGTCAAATATTCTACTGCCGGAATTGTTAAAATCCCAGGTCTGGGCCGGTGCGCCCACACACAGTAAACCACACATCAATAACGCAAGGGCTTTTTTCATTGTTCAACTCCAAAATGTTTTCTAATCTGTTTTGCCGCCCAACGAACACCTTTGTCCCATTCGTCATTGCTATCATTGGCAGTACATTGTTCGATACATTCTTTAACAATCAACTCGGCGAACTTTTCGTAAGTTGCGCCTGTTACAGACCAGACGGTGCGCTCTGGATCAAGACCCTCTTCGAGACATTTTGCCTTATGTTCCTCATAAGCCAGTTCCCCAGCCTGTTTCATAAGTTCCCAGATAAGTTCTTGTTTCATTCTTCAACTCCAAAATGTTTCGTAAATCTTTCTTGCCACTCAGCTAACCATGCAATATATTCAGTGGGTCTGTCAGCAGGTTCGAAACAATGATACGCATCGTCTTCAGCTTGTTCCATTAATCCGCACATTTCTTTAACAATCAACTGGGCGAACTTTTTTGCGTCAAACCCAATCTCTAACAACTCACCATTTACACCGTAAGTTTCAATTTGGCACTGTTCTAAAAGTTGTTGAATTTGTTGGCTCATACATATACTCCGGATTCATATCCATTTACACCTTTCACAACATCTTCCAGAGTGTAGGTATTGTCAAACAATCTTACTTCCTGGGGCCAGTCATCGATCACAGAATCACGGTTGCCATAGCATTGTAGTTTACCGTTGGGTAGACGCTGACCAGCAAGATCAAATCCTGCCACAAAAGGTTTGAATTTTTCATCCATATTGAATTTTTCTTTCATTCTTCAACTCCAGTTACTTCACAATAGTTACGTTCATTCATTTCTGGCTCCTTGTTGCTGCTATGTGTGTATTATAGCATTAGGGTGAATAAGGGTCAACCGATTTAGCACCCACGAACATCGCTGTTCAAGTTGGGTCTATGTTCACGTATGAGTTCACGCTCTAGTGTATGCGCAGCACTTTTGCCACGCACCACGTCCACGATCACCACTGTGAAACTGTCTGCACCGCGTTCACGCATGCACTCATACAGTGCCCAGCTCTTGTCTTCAGTTCTGCTGCGATAAACGTGCTTGTTGAAGCGAGTCTGCACACTTCGATTCACTGTGCTGGCAGTCTTGGCAGTGACGCCAATGTAGAAATCAGCACCAGATTGCAGCATGTAGATCACATGTGTACGATCTGTTCGCTTTTTACGGGGTGTGTTTTTTGCTTCCATGCGTGTATTATAGCATTTCGGCAAATATTGGTCAACCGGGCAAATTGTGGCAGTTTAGCAACAATTTCTGCTGCAACTCATAGTGTACAGCATCTGCGAATAATGGTCAACCGCTAGGTGCGTTCCAGATACCGCATGAACCGGTCAAAATCTCCGTACATGGTCAGCATCAAGGCCTGCTCACTGCCAAACAAGGTGATCTGCGGTTTCTTTCCTGTCTTGAGATAATAAGGGCAATCTAGCTTTCGATCCATCAGCAGCAGATGTCGCGGCAGCACTACCATGTTCACTGGAATATCAAACACATACGCCGCAATATCAATTGTGGCAATGGCCTGATAACCTGCTGTGGTCAGGCGCATGCCGCCCCTGTCGCGAGAATCCATCCACCAAGCGGCAAATGCTTCGCCAAACACAGGACAATCGTCTACCGGCAAGCCCTGTAAGATTTGTTGGGTGAGTTGGGCTTTATCGAGCATCGGGGTATATCTTTTCCCCTTGCTTTAGTAGCACTACTGAAAACTTGTCAGTGCGAAATTGCACATTCAATTTTCGTGCAAGATTGATTGCGTGTCCCGGGTTCGAAAACGAAACTTTTTTGTACTTGGGTCCAGGATACTGAGTCAGCAGATTAGAAGTCTTTAGGTTGATGGGTAGATTGTCAAAAAACACCGCCCATATCCCTTCGCTGGCCAACACTTGCTCAGATTTGTAAGTTTGTTTGTTGGTGTTTTCTATCAACACCTTTGGCTTTGGGCGACTCATGCAGTAATACTCCTACATTTATTTATCAGAAATGTATGTAGTTTAAAAGTCTTTGCCCGAGAGTTCCACGTTGACGATCTGTGAATTGTTTGTGTCCAGCAGTCGGCGTTGCAGTTCAGTGACTGCCAGTAGCATTTTGGTTATGTCACTGTGCAGGTCTTTGGCATCTCGCAGGCTCATGACAAAGTCCTTTTGCCCGCGAGATTCGTGTGCCTTTACTGAATCAACAAATCGATTTATGTGTATGCTCATCAGGAGAACTTGTTGAATGCGCCTTTTCGCTGCAGGAACGATTTGAGGTCGGGTGGTTGCCAGCCTTGTGGCTTGAGTACCTTGCCATCTTCACGCTTGCGCACCTTGCCATCTTCACCAATCTTGGCAAAGTTTGTGGCCATGACTTCTTTCCAGGCACCTTCACCATCGGCACCTATGGAGTGAATGGCACCAATGGTCACAACCAAGATATCAATCAAGGCGTCCAGTGTTTCTACTGCATCATCTGTGTCGCATGCCTGCGCCAGTTCTTTGCATTCTTCATCAATCAAATTTCTATACAACATGAACTGTGCCATGTTGTGTTGTGCAACCGTTTGGTCGCAGGCCTTCATGAATTTTTCCTGATCACGGAAGAGGTTTGACATTGGCTTCTTCTTTGGTGTAAAATGGACCTTGGTATTGATAGCGTTGCAAGGTAATAAGTTTGGGACTCTGTTCAATGGTCCAGGTTCTGCGTTGTTTGACTTGATACCAGCCAGCAGCATACCAGGACCTGGATTTTTTATTCTTGGTGTACAGGGGCAACTTGTGCTGCACATCCCAGATGGGATTGTACACTCGTGAACCAGATGGATAGCCTTGCACTTGATAACTGGCAGGTTCCTTTGACGGGCGATTGCCTACAGCAGCAAATTCAATATCGCCTTGTTTACGGATCATGGCCATGGTCTTGAATGGCGTGACCTTGTTGTTGATCTTGACTGCAAAGCCATCATCAGTGGCTTCAATGTTGCCGACCTTGCGATCGTCTTGTTTCAAAATCCAGAACTGATCTTTGACTATGGGTTTAGCTACTATGTTCATTCAGTACTCCTTTATAGGTTTCATTCAACCAGCGTCCAAAGCTGTCTGCTGAGTCGCTGCACTTGACCAATTCATACTTGCCACAGAATCTCAAAAAGTGACTGCCTACTTGGCCCACATCCTTGTGACTAACTTGAGCACGTATGGCAGCATCCACCAAGTCCCGGATCTCTTGTGGCTGTGCTGTAAGATCAATCAAGGCACGATTGCGTTCGTAATCATCTAGTACTCTGTGTTCAGCACCATTGTGGTCGGACCAACGTTGCAACATGAGATTGTTCCAGGCATAGCCTTTCTTGCCCATGTCGCCAAACGCTTCTTCTAGTCCGACTTTGTTCTTGGTGCCCCTGGTTCGCACACCAGGGTACGCTGAAAACACATTGTCACTGGTATCACCACGCATGCACTTTTCAAACAACAACCAAGCAGGATCAGGCACAGTCTTGGGCAGCTTGGTCTTTTTGTCCTTGATCAGTTGACCCTTGACATCAAAGATTCCGTCTAGCGTGATCAGCTCATCAGTGATACCATTGTACTGTTTGACATTGGGGGCAATCAGCTGCACAAAGTCTGTGTCTGAACTGACCACTATGTGTTCATCTTGGGGGTGTAGAGCTATCCATCGTGCAATGATATCGTCCGCTTCGGCCTGTGGCTCACGTATCACACTGCAATTGGTCTTGTTGCTGAGATATTTAGTCAGCTCATCATAGGTTTCCCAAAACAGCTTGTCCTCTTCGGCCTGCTCATCATTCATGGCAGCACGAGCCACTGCACGATTGGCCTTGTAGGGTTTGTAGTAATCCTTGCGCCAGCTGCGCCCTTCAAGACAGAAAATCACATGGTCTGCTTGAAAACGCCGCACAACCTTGTTTGCACTCATTAGAGTTAGATACAGTGCAAATCCCAACTTGGTCCAGGAGTCCGCAGCACGATGTGCTTGATGCCGTGCTCGAAAGAACATGTTGCTTGTGTCAATAAGAAGGTATTTCATCAGGGCCCAGTAGTTGGTTATCTTTAATGTATTGTAACACATGTTCCGCCCAAAAGCAATGGGCATCTTGTCCAAAATGCCAACTATCTGCATTTACTGTGCAGAATCCTTGGCGTCTGAGTACTGAGTCATAGGTTTGATCAGCACTGTACGGGCTCATGTAAGTGGCTTTCCAGTCCTGCTGCTGTGTGATATTGCCAAAATGACTGTTACCGTTGAACATCAAATGCCGTACACCTTGTTGTTCAAGTTCGCAATGAAATTGCCAAATGTCTCGATGTGCTTGTTCACTGCACTTGATCCAGTCTATGTCAGTCACAAATTGTCGATATCGATCTTGTAATTCTGCAGGCACTTGATCTATGCCGCTGGCATTGACCTGCCACCAGGTGCGATCATGCCACCATTCTTGCCGTTCCCAGGTGCTCCATTGAATCAGCACAAACAGGTCTGATACGTCTTGTTTGTTTTGTTTGACCCAGTCTCGAGTGGTTCTCATGATGCGTGAATTGGATCCACCTGCTTGTGCATCAAGATACAGTATTGCCCGTAGCCAGTTGGCCAATTCGCATCCAAAGCTCGCACGTTCATTGTCGGGATGTGGTTGCTGTCCTAGACCCCAGTACATGCCGTCATCCTGTGCCCAGGCGTGTGGTACGGCTGCTTCAGCGGCAGCAGCATGGCTGTCACCGTTAACATAAAGGATTGTCATTTATTGTGGAATCAAAACTACAAATGGGAATTTACAACGATGGCATAACGATAGATGTAAACACAAATGATCACGATACTTCAGAGCGACCGTCACCAATACTGGTACTGCGTACCCACACGCCTGATTTGTTTATGGCTTCTTCCTGTTCCCAGGTTTCCATCACAACATGGCGGCACACATTCTGGAACCAACGATCTACTATCTCAGCATCAGTGTCGTCCTTCTTGATCATGTAGCCGGCTTTGACCAGTCGTGCCACAAAGATTTCGTTCCAGTCTAGTTCAAACGCACCCTGATGCAGATTGTCAAGATCCACGTCCAGGCTCAAGATGTTCACATATGGTTCATTGGCATCGGTTGCCAGTTGTTTAGCACTCTTGACCGGTGCCTTGGGTTTGGGTGGGGAGGGTGCCACCGGTGCCTCAGCTGCCTTTTTTTGCTTGGAAAATTTATCAAACAGTCCCATATCAATCCTCTTTTATTTCCATCCAAGTATGATCGCCCATGTATTTTACCTGTGCCACATACTCGTAATCTTCTGGAGCTCCAGTACTCCAGTTTGTTGGTCCATTAGGTACCAACAACATTTTTTCTAATCTCTTTTCCCACACCAACCAGTAACTCTTGCCCATGACCAATTTAAACTGAAACTCTGCACCATGTACTGCATCTGTTATTTCCAGTCTGCGTTTGATCTGCTGTGCCTGTTCTTCCAGCACACGAACCAAGGTCATTATACGATCGTACTCTTGCTGGGCATACATCCTGGCATGATTGATCATTAGATCTTTTTGTTCAGTAACCGGAACCAGATCAAATTTGGGACCACCGGCTTCGGTAGCATACGGAGTAACATTCCTGTTAAGGAATGGAATGATTGCTCCGGTACTGATACTATCGTAGCTTTCGCGACCTTTAAGTATATTTGGTTTGTCAGTCACTCTCTCAAGTGCCCCATTCGTTCTTGAACAAGGGTACCTGCAGTCGATCACTATAACGCAATCCATTCTTCATGGCAAAGTTTGCCACAGCCCGGTTGTTCAAAGCATACACACTTTCCACACCACCAATGGGCATCAGATAAACATGTCCTGTAAATCCAGCTGCACGATAGATGTCAACGGTTTCCAATGCTTCCTCAGCATCTTGCTCTGTGGCAATTACCAGTTTGAGATAGGTGTTGCCAACATCTTGGTACTCACACACAATCTCTGGCCGAATAGCTTCATGTCTCGATTCACCAGAGCAACTGAGTTTGGCACTTACTGAGAACGTAATTTCTCTTTTGTCGCTGCCAAAGGTCCAGTCTGTCAAATATTCTTTAAATTTAGAATCAAGTTTTTGAGTGCCATTGGTCTCAAATGTGATTTCTTTGAGTCTATTCATACTAGCATGTGACAGCAGGTCAGGATAAGCACGTTGCCATCCTAGTAACGGCTCACCGCCTGTGATAACTAAGTGTTCATCTTCCCAACGCTTTTGCGGAAGTATTTCCATAATGCGATTTACAATAGCATTGCTTTCAAGCATTGGACTTAGATCTTTGAATCGTGGATCCCAGCTGGCGTAGCTGTCACAGCCTGTGCTGACAAGTGGAAGCTCAGTGTAATCTTTAAATTCTGCGATACGTGCAGCAATTGCTTCAACCTCTTGGCTGGATTTGCCCGTCGGCATTCCAAAGCCCGCACATTTAAAGTTGCATCCAAATGTTCTCAAGAACACGCTGGGCACACCCATGTAGCGTCCTTCACCTTGTATGCTGTAGAACAGCTCTGCTATTTTTAGTTTGCTCATATTTTCCGTGCTTTAATCAACAAATGCCATCCCAGGTATTCTTTGACTGCTGCTCGCATTTCTTCGGGCATGGCAGCAAACCAGGGTTCTAATTCGTACTCGCCTGCGCGGTACTTGGGTACATTATACATGAAACAATGATCTTGTCTAATCCTTAGGACCTCAAATTGTCCTTGTAGCAGATCGTAAATTTCTTCTCGGCTGTAGGCCTTGGCATATGGGCAATCGGATTGTGCTTCAAATTGATCCAGACCTTTTTGGATCATGGTATACTTCCAGGAATTCTTTGCATACACCAGCATACGGAATTCACCCATGGGTCTCAATGCATTATGAATGTTGTCCAGACACGCAGTCATGTCCGGATAGTGATGCAATACACCACATGAGTACACCAGATCAAACTGTCCTAGACTGGCCACGGCTGCACTATCTGCACCATTCATCACATGAAACTCTCCGGCCAGATCAAATAGTTCAAATCGTTGACGACTCATGGCCACAGATTCTGCAGAAAGATCAATGCCCACATAGTCGGCGCCGTGCCGTGCAAATTCCACTGCATCAGATCCAATACCAGATCCTATTTCCAGCACACGTTTGCCGCGCCACGAGTGAAAACCAGCAAAGTCACGCAGATGTGGTTCTACAAAAAATCTACGCTCAGTAACTTCATTCCAGTACTGCTCTGTACCGGGTGTACTCAAACTGTGCTTGATGTTGCAGGGCTGTGCATTCCAGTACTGCTTGATTTTGTCTATTAGTTCAGTGGTCAAGTTCGTGTATCTTCCATTGTTTCAATAGGCCTTTTTTGTCCAGGGCTGCCATTTTTTCCCATATATCTACTTTGTTCTCTATTCCCAACTTGAAGTGGGTCAGGTCGTAGCCAAGTGGTGCCAGATAGTTGCCAATCATCATGGCTTCTTGCATGCGACGTTTACGCCAGGTAACATGATTGAAGTCTCTGGGATTGTTGGGATTGCCTTCCAGCATGGGACGATTTTTGAAAACATCATCGCCATTCATGCCAGTTAGATCATAACGTTGATGTTCCACCATCACAGGTATAGTGACCACAATGTCCAACATCCATCCAATTTGACTGGTCCATGCATCATTGATCTGATGAGGCGACAAGTGCCCGGTAATTTCTACCCACTTGCGTGGCAGGATAGGAAATATAGCATATGGATGCTCGTGATTGGTTTCAGCTCTAAGCAATGCAAACTGATCATTGTGAGAACGAATAACGTCATCCCATCCTGTAGTGGTCATTACTGCATCGTCATTCCAGAAGAACATCCATGCGCCTTGACTATTTTCAGCCAGCTTGTTGAGATATTCATTGAGTCTGATGTAGCCCAGCCGTTTGAATTGCATGGCAGTGTATGTGACTTTTTTGCTGTCCAGATACGGAGCAATCACATCAACAAAATACTCAATGGTATCTGTGTCATCATCGTCAAACGCAATCAATACTTCAATTCGCTCTGGCGCTGATGCTGTGTCAATTAGAGTGCGCAGACAATCTTCCATGGGGCCCGGCCGTTCGCGAACCGGCAACAGTACGCTGATATCTATGTTGGGGTTTTGTTCAAGTAAACTCATGTTGTTGCGTATGTGATAGTGGTTTTTCCAAAGTTGCGTTTTCGACCAAAGTACATGTTCTCTAAAAATCGATCTTCGCTCATGCTTGGTGATTCTGTGGTGGCAAATTGATAAACAGTGCTATTTTTCAATTCAGTATTGTCCAAGATATATCCCAAGAAGTCATAGTCAAATTCCTGTGTGATTGGCAGAGATTTTAGATCTCTGTAGTCAATCACATAATTTCTTTGAAACTGCAACAATTGGCGTTTCACTTGTGAATCTATATTATAGTGGTTGTCTAGGAATTTGTCAAGCAAATCAAACACATGGTTGATCATTTTGTCTTTGACCATGTACAGGGTGGTTCGGTATATGAGGTTCCAGCCAAAAACTTCAATGTTGCCAATTGTGGGATGATCTATGCGACCCTTGGCCGTCCAGTTTCCAAAGTAACTGCGGGTCTCAACAAATTGCAACTGGAACCAAGGATCTTTTTGTACCCAGGCATACAGGTCTTCATAGAACTTTGAGTAATCAATATCTTGATGCTTGGCCAAATATCTGGCAATGTAGGTTGACAGTCCGTTGATGTGAAAGGTCTGTATGAAACTGGACCATACTAGAGTATCCAACATGGTTTCTCGTGGTATGGTCTTGGTGCTTACTATCACTTCAATACTTTCATTGAGATCAACATCACCATAGCTGCCACTCATGTAGTCATACACCGGTACTGATTCCAACTTGTACAGTTTCTTCTGCAACAGGTTCATCTCTGCATTTTCCAACAGCTGGCATTGTAGGATGTTGATACCACCGTGATTGCCTGCTCGGAAGATCTTCCAGAAAGCTTCCTTCCAGGATTCCACAGTCTCGCCAGGCAAGCCCAGTATCAGTTCTGTGTACACAGGAATATTGTTCTTGTCGCATAACGCAAAGATCTCATCAATCTTGTGTTGATCAAGATTTCTGCGCTTGATATTTTCCAGCACGTCATTGTCCATGCTCTGTACACTGACTGTGAGACCTTGTCCAAAGTTGGGACTCTCGTTAATCAGTTTTTTCACAATGTCCACTACTTCGTTCTTTTGATTCTTGGCCCAGGTCATGGAAAAACTTTCCAGTTTGCCCCAACGTTTTTGAACTTCAATCAGTTTGTCCACGATCATGTTGTCACGTTCTACAAACATACCAAAGTTGGCATCAGTGATTGTGACAAATCCACAGTGTTCGCCAATCCAGTCCAGTTCGTCAAACACACGTTCGAGTTCAAACTTCTTGACCTTGTTGTAGGTAAGACTGCCCCAGTCGCAGAATGTGCATTGATATGGACAGCCGCGATTTGTTTCCAGTGTGGCATTCCAGATAACATCAGGATTGTCAGCCATCATACGATCAAACACACCGGTTAGATATGGACTAGGGACCTCGTCTAGATCATTGATACGTTTTGGATCTCCAGTGTTGATCAAGCCAGTGGGAGAGTTGATCAAGAGCCCGGGAATATGTGTGTAATCAGAACCGTGGTCTTCTAGGATGTGTCGGAAAGTCATCTCGCCTTCCATCTTGATTACCAGATCCATAAAAGGTTCTTTTTCAAACAAGTCAGCATGTTCAATAGCAGGCTCGGGACCGCCAAACACAATCAAACATGTGGGGTTGAGGGCCTTGACTCTCTGTGCCAACCGATAGTTATATTGGTGATTCCAAACATAAGTTGAAAAAGCAACTACATCACTGGTGCTGAGTTTTAGGGCCAAGAGCTCAATTGGTTCTCTGCGCCAGACCAGGTGATCTAACTCCCAGGCTGCACTGACTTTTTTGCTGGCCAGAGCATAACTCAAGATTACACCGGCTGAATAAGGCAGGTAGTAGGCATTGAACTCTTTGGGACCTTGCTGGAAGTTGGGTTGAACGAAGCTGATTTTCTTTTTTGTCATGTGGTATTTACTCTTCGTGCTATGACATCAACTTGATTGTTGATCCAACCATATTCTAATATTCATTAGTCCTGGAACTCGTTGTCCTCACGATGTCCCTGTCGACCAGCCATGTTTGAATCGGTTTCGCGAACTTCTACCTTGCAGCACCAAACACGGGCTGCTTCTTCCGATCCGCAGTTGGGCAAAAAGATTGTGTTCACATACTCATACAAGAAGTCAGCAATGCCTTCGCATCCGGTTTTTTCAACTTCTGTGATCTTGGCCAACTTGAGTCTGCCCAGTTCCAGCAGGTGTTCACGCATGGGATCATCTTGTGCCACCAGCAAGGTATGGTCAAACCAATCTTCTAACACAGCCTTGAGTGGCTTTAGTCCGCCAAAGTCTGTGCACCAGTTTCTAGCATCAAGTGTATCACACTCGAATTCAAAGTGAAAGCTCATGGCATAACCATGAATTAGATTGCAGTGACTTTGCGCACGCCACTGACGATAAGCAACAGGTCCAATTTGCTTGTATGTTTTTGTTGAAAAATATTTCTTTGCCATTATGTTCTCCTATGTGTATTATAGCATAGGCAGCAGAGTTTGTATAGCGGGAATGATGCCAGAAAGGCCGCTGTTGGATAATATTTAGTATGACATTATAGTGTTTTCATCATGATAGTTTTGTATCCTGGAGACACATCTTGTATACTGTAGAAACTTTCCAATAAATTTTTAAGAGCTATTACCCGACTAGTAAATCTCCAAATTGGCCACTTGTGTTCAGCAGCATGCTCGTATATTTCCAATTGCCGCTTAACTCGCTCAACAAAATCTAAATCTGGGTTGATCTCAGACCGCCATAACCCATTGATTGCAATTTCTTGACTATCAACAAACTTAATCTTGTAGGTATCTATCATACGGCTCAATGGGGTCTCTTCTAGAATCAACAAAGGTTGCCCAAGTTCTAGTCCATTGATAGTGCCTGAGGCAACGTACTTTTTCCATCGTGGTAGCATGGCCAATGTTTCTTGATGATCTTGTAATGTTTCTGTAACGTACCCCGGAAACATTAAAAATGTGCAGTGTAGTTTGTTTTTTTGAAACTGTTCTAATTGATATTCAATGTCATCATTGGTAAAGTTTTTTCCCATCTCCTGCCTTATGCGATCACTGCCAGTTTCAATCCCAACATAAAATGTTCCACCACCGGCTTTGGAAATCATTTCAAAATGTTCAGGACTAACGGTTTTTTTATTTCTAAAAATAAATTGGCCGCCCCATTTGATTTGATCTGCAAATTGATAGTTAGTCAATATTTCGCACATATTAGAGAACGATTTTAAGCTGCCATTGACTAGACTATCGGTGAAATAAAACTTTTGTACTCCGTGGTATTCGTAATTGTGTATAATTTCTCTAGCAATGTGTTCGCCGCTGCGAAATCTGTATTTGGGCCAGAATGAAGCAACGTCACAGTAGGTGCATTTACGAACACATCCTCTGCTACCTTCGATGTAGATATCTCTAACTTTTTCAATATAATCATATGCATCTAAGTCAAAGTGCTTGTAATCTAATAGAGGCAAGGTATCTAAATTTTCAATTTGTGCAGGGTCAAGATTGTTAATACCTTTGCCGTTGAGTCCGTCAAGATACAAGGGTAATGTTTCTTCGCATTCGCCTTTGATATAATCGTCTATTAGATTAACTCGTTTAAAATAACCCACAAACGATTCTAGGGTATTGCCCTTGATTGAAGTAAACGCACCACTACCGCCTACTAGGATTTTAAAAGGTCTGTTTGGGCCAATTTTTGCAAGCAAGCGGTCAGCAAAGAAATGATTGCTCATACCAAATACACTAAGCATGATGTATTTGTAGGAAGATAGATTGTAATCTGTTTGAAACTTGATAATAAAATTATCAACAAAATCTAATTCTTGTTGAGTGGGAAGTCTATACTTGTCCCATACAGAATCAAAACTGTAGTAGTTTATTTCTTGATCTTTGCAATAATGATAAAATTTTATATTTAGATCAACAGCTTCCACCTGATGCCCGTGATTTTCACATACCGTAGCCACAATAGCAGCACTAATAGGTGGCCGATGAGGTTCTAACCGGGGAATAGATACTACTAATATTTTATCACTCATGCTGTTTAATTATATTTTTTATTTCTTGAACAATCTCTAGGCCTGATTCATAGTGGAATGTTTCTGTGTTGTTGCTAAAATAAGATCGATTAGTATCATGTTCCTGTTTGTATTTTGCATCAATCAAAAAGTCATAAACAGGAACACTATACTCAAATGTAAATGCACCGTTAAACGACATAGTTCCGTTTGTTTTGCAGTTACCGTATTTTGATTTAAATTCTTCGGTTTCGTATTGTAATTGATTTTTGGTCCAGGTGACATTGTATGTCAACTCAGAAAGCAAGTGATCTATTGAAACGTCATCGAACATGATATTTATCAGCTGTAGCATTAGTTCGCCCTGGCCACCGCCAGTCACGTCTAAATCCCATATACCATTGTCGCCAAAACTTTTGTTATATAACTCTAAGGTTAGGTGATTGAGTTTTTCTGGCTCTGGAGTAACGGTGTATGTCAAATGTGTTGTGGGAGAGTTGATCTCACAATCATCTAACAATGACTGATTATGATAAATTTTTACCGCTGGCCACTTGTTGTAAAAAGTAGGTTTAAAGTATATATCTATTTTCATAACAGCAACAAACTTGTATTAATTTTCATTAGCTGGCAATTGATAACCACCAGAATGATAGTTGGCTTGACCATGTATTACACCCCGTACACCGCCCACAGGATCTGCACAGTCGTCGGTGCGCCTAGGTATCAAATGCACATGCGGATACATCACTGTCTGCCCGGCCACAGTGCCTGAGTTTATTCCAATGTTGAATCCTTGGCAATAATCTTTTTCTACCAGTTCCTGCCCATAACGCAGTGCTGATTCAAAACAGTCTCCGATCACAGCGGCAGTATTGTATTTGGGCACAAACAACAAATGACCCTGTGTCACAGGATATCGATCACGAAACACAGCCACATGGAAATCTGTTACGTTAAGGACTTCTAGATCCCATGGAGCAATTTTGTCCTGCTGCGCTTGTTCTAGATCAGTCATGCCTTGTTCTAGATCAGTCATGCCTTGTTCTAGATCAGTCATGCCACCTCCACCACGTGATATCTACTGTAGGGATAGTTGGCATGCAACCATTCAATCATGCCCGGCTCCCAGGGCAAGAACACAGTGCGAGCTTGGTTGGAAATGTACTGTTTCATCGCGGTGCAAACTCCTGTTGTAGTTTGATATTGTCAAAGAACTCTTTCTTTGTGCCTTCGTCATCCTTGAATGCACCTTTGAGCACAGTGGTCTGTGTCAAACTACTATGTGCCATGATGCCGCGATTCTCACAGCAGCCATGAATGGCCTGTATGTACACTGCTACATCGTCGGTGTCGGTGGCCTTCATTATTTCTCTAGCGATGTCATTGCAGAGTTCTTCCTGCAAAGTACCCCGCCTAGCGCACCACTGAGCAATGCGAGTATACTTAGACAAACCAATAAGTTTTTGTGCGGCGATGATGCCAATGTAAGCGACACCGCTAACGGGCTGATGATGGTGACTGCACATAGAGCGCAACTCGCTACGCACCACCAACATGCCTTCGTAACGGTCCGTCGAATCATTTGGAAATGCTGTTGCATCTGGTGCTGGTTCATATCTACCTGCCATAATTTCGTTGTAGTACATCTTGGCCAAGCGTCGGGCTGTGCCTTGGCTGTTGGGATCGTTTTTGCGATCAATCAGCAAGGTGTCTAACACTTGTTCAAATGCCACTGTGGCTTCTTTGATCAAGATTTCTTTGTCGTCTTCTTTGAGATAATCACTAATGTTATCTCCGGCCCAGAATCTTTTGCCGTCGTTGTTCATTCGATCGCGAATCACTTGCGATAAATTTTTACTTGTGTCCATTTTTATTCTCCGATGATAGCGCAGTGGATTGCGTTTGTTAAGTATACACTATTTAGGTCGTAGTGTCAAGATGTAATAGAGATTTCTCTGCAATCAGGATAAACTACCAAAGGCATGTTGGGTGGTGTTTGCTCGAACCCTTGTAGTACAGTCAGGGCCTGTACAGCTTCTTCTATGGTGGGCTTGTAGTGATAACCTACTCGAAATGTTCGTTGTGTGGGCCAGGGTGCGATAGAGAGATCACGGCCGTCATATCGTTGTTGAATCATGGTCTCGTATGCTGCCGGATCATCTAGCAAGATAGCACCACCGCGCCCCACGCTCAAGGGTTTGCCATGCCCAAAGCTCACACACTGCATCTGTCCTGGGCGATACATGTTGTGTTCCATGTGTCTAGCACTGTCCCAGATCCTGGTGTTGTGAAATTGATACTCAGTAGTCCAACGCTGCCATGCATGATCTAAGTAAGAGTATTCAATGCCCAGCTTGTGCATCAGCATGGGAATACTCAGATAGGTGTAGGGTGTGAACGTGACTGACTGTGGTTGATCATGTCTCAAGCACAGTTCAATAGCATGTGTGCAGCAATCAGTCATGATCGCATAAGGTGCACCAGTGTATTTGGCCAGTGCTGTTTCAAACTCAAGTATCTTGTGGAACATGTTATCGATTGTACCAGGCCCATGCATGTGATATCATGTCATGTAGATCATGCCTGCGCCATGCACCACCTGAGATCTCATCAATCTTGGCTGCACTGGCAGTCAGTATGGGAGGATCGCCTGGTCTAGCTGCACCGATGTTCATGATCACAGCATGTCCAGTGACTTGTTGTGCCTGTGTGATAATTTCTTGATTGCTAACACCTGTGCTGGTACCTAGATTGTACACACCTGATTCCAGTTGAGAGTCCAGGGCCAGTCTGTGTGCCCGTGCAATGTCTTCCACATGCACATAGTCTCGAACGCAGGTGCCATCTGGAGTGGCATAGTCAATGCCATTCAGTGTGAACTCTTGACCCTGCATGATACTTTCTAGTACTCGAGCAATGATGTGTGTTGCGCCAGGCTCTTGTCCGTGACGGCCCTGACTGTCTGCACCGCAGGCATTGAAGTAACGAAATGCCACATAGTCTAGACCATATGCACGATGATAACTTGCCAAGATCTGCTCTATCATCAGTTTGCTTTCACCATAGGGACTGATGGGTTCTCTGGGATCAACTTCGTGACACGGAGTCATGACGGGTTCTCCATACACCGCTGCACTTGAACTAAAGATGAATCTGGCTCGTGGCACAGCAGCCATAACAATGTTCAGCAGGTTAAGAGTCTTGACCACATTGTTGTGGTAGTAATCACTGGGCTTCAGGATGCTAGGACCAACCAAGCTGGTGCCTGCACAGTGTATGACGGCTGTGGGTTGTGCGGAGATCAACCGACGATATGCTTCGTCGCTGTTAAAGTCTGCCTGCACAAAGTCCATGACATCTTCGAGATGATGCGGTAAGGGTCTGCGATCAATGCCAACCACAGTGTGTCCTGCATCTTTCAACAGCAGTGCAATTTCACCGCCAATGTAGCCTGCGGCACCTGTTACTACAATGGTGCTCATGACAGAGCCTGTTGTAGTCGATACTTGGCTGTGGCAGCATGATCGCGATATCGATTGCCATCCCTAGCCCAGATGTCGCCTTTGCCTTCAATGATGTCAATCACACGATCCACTGTGCCATTGGTCCAGTCGCTGATCCGGCCCATGTTCTTGTGTGGCGCTAACAACAACTTTTCCAGTTTGTTCAGTGCATCTTCTATGGACCAAGGCACATACAGTCTCTCATGATCGTTGGCAAACGTTTCAGGAAAACTTCTGTACGCAGGATACAACACATTGGCGCCTAGTGCATCTGCTTCACTCACTGTGTTTGATACCCAGTCTTGCAGCGCACAGTTGAACACCACACGGCTGTCATTGACAATGTTGTAGTATTCATTCTTGCCTAGATCTTGATGAATAGTTAGTTTGCCTGCGGCTTCTAGTTCCTGGGTTCTGGCCATGTAGGAGTCATTGTTGGACTTTAACATGCCGCCTGAGCAGATACAAAACTCCACAGCAGTCAAAGGATGACGTCGATGGTATGCTTCAATTAGATCCATGTAGAAATCCGGCTGCTTCTCTTGATCCCATCTTGCAGAAAACACCACACGATGACGGCGTTGGGAAAACGGGAGAATGCTTGCTGGGCCGCCCACACGTTCTTGTACTTCTTCTTTGCCAAATGCTAGTCCTGAGATGTTGTAGATAGGAGCCGTCCACCCTGCAATACGCATGTGAGCAACCATCTCTTCGTTGGTGGCAAGTACTCCGGTTACAAACTCATTAACCATTTGCTCATAAAGTCCCATCCATTTAGCCATACCCCAAACGTGAACAAAATCATCAGGGTCGATAGACTGAGCGAGACAACGAACATAAATGCGAGGCCGCAGCTCAGCAGGTACCTGGTCCAGTATGTACGGAAGTGATTCAATACCTGGTTGAAACATGTCTTCAAAATAGATAACGTCTTCATGTGTGACCTCACCATTCTTCATGAGTTGCACCAAGTTCATCATCTGGCTCATACCAAAGTAACTGCGCCCGTGTGCGTCCAGAACTTGACCAACACTGATGGCTTGTGTGTTATCTATAGTTATGCCTGGCACATACACAACATCTAGTCCACGGCGATCAAACACACGCCGATTCCATTCTGTTAGCTGTAATGTGTATCTTGATTCATACGACTCCAGTCCACAATAAAATAATTTTCTCATTTGTTTACTAGTCCTTTCATATACTGATCTCTCAAACTCTGTACCTGCTGATCTTGGGCCCAGACCTCATTGGGGTAAAGTCTACTTTCAACTTGTCTAAATGCTGTACCGCCTGATTTGTACTTGTCTGTGGTGGAGATAGCTCGGTCTCTGTCTTCCAACACACGATTTTCAACAGCACCTAGTCTTCTATTTAGGTTGGTGACATCATTCACTAATCTTCTCAGCGGACCACGCTCAATAGAGGTCCTGGCTTCGGGTCTTGTTAGTGCAACAATCATCAGCAAGCCCCGCAAGGCGTCAATCACACGCGGATCCTCACTGATCAGTGCTTCATCAAACATGCGGATAAAGCGATCTAGATCAAAGTCTGCAGAATCTTTTTCTCTCGAGGCGCTCATGCAGGACGATGTCCAGCCAGTCTACGAGCATCTTCCCACCACATGTTCTTGGCATTCTTGCCTTGGTGCCACTTGTTGAACTGTTGCCATGCATAGCTCTTGAAGTTGTAGAGGTCGCTTTCGTTGTAGCGATATCCGTATTCCTGACAAAACTCCTGGTACGCTTCGAGATCCTCAAAGATCTCAGTCACACGGGGATTGGGTTTGAAAGACAATTTGGCCATAATAGCTCCTTTAAAAATAATAACTAGACATTTGATTGTTGGCACGCCATTGATCATGCAGTTGTTGTGCTTGTGCTAGATCAATGTTGATACCGAGGAAACTATTTAGACGATCCCATGCAGTAGTGTAATTTATAACAGAATGCCAGAGTTCTGTCAATGGAAAAGAGAATATGTCAGCCTCTTGACCGGTAAAATATGTGTTGTACATTTGTGGCTGATACAAAAAATGTTGTTCTTCTTGCAGATAATAATCGTGGCTTTGTTGGCCTAATCGGTTCTGACGAGTTTGTAATAAACGTTTATCATGTGATGTGTCGATGGTCACAATCACAAATCTTTTTTGTTCAATGGCATTGATTTCGGATCTATACTGAGCAAGTTCACCAAAGTGTCCGTGCAGGATAAAATTGCCCGAACTAGCCAATGCATCAGCCATGCGATATTCATTCATGTTGCGACCAGATGTGCTGTGAACCTCTCTATTGCCAGTATTGTACGGCTCAAGATTAAGATCACTGCTGTTGGCAAATACACCACTAGCACACAAAAGATTTTTGAGATGATTGCCGCCACCTGAGGGTGGGTAAGCAATAATAGTGGCTTGCACGTTAGATTTTGATTGAAAGATTAGGGTGAGCGATTTCATACTTAACGAGTGCGCCGTTTTCACCATCTTCGGACACTTCGATCCAGATTGCACGATCTGGATATCGGGCGGCAATCTGATCATAAAGATCATCTGCCATCATTTCGCAACTTTTGTAATCTAGACTGAGAGTGGCATCACGATACAGATTCTCGAGCCACCGTTTGAACTGGATGAACTCAATGTCCCGGTCATTATGGAACACATCGACCCACACCCCGAAATGAAAGATGTGGCGGTGAGGACTAGCAAGAAACGATACATCATATTCATCTCCAGTGGCCAAGGCAGGATCTGTGGCAGCAGCTGGATATTTATGGATTCCTTCTTTCTGGAATGTAACCCAAATTTGTCGACGGGCATGCTGCATGATTCTGCTGCGGGTGTCTGTTAGTGATTGTTCTCGTTGATTCATAATGTTTCGTCCTTGGTATATTTAGACCAGTCAGTAAAGCGGTCCCGATTTTGTAATTCGTGTATGCTGTGGCACCAGACTCCGGGATTGGTTGCGTCAAAGTCTCGATCGTCCAGTTTGAGTGTGGCGTTGTAGCCCAGTTGCCGTATGTAAGGTAATTTCACAGAGATCATGGGAATGAAGTTGCGATAATCACACAGTCCTGATTCTAGCAGGCCTTCCACGCATCGAACATCTATGTCCAGGGTGCATAGATAGTCGCGATCAAGAAAGCCTTGGATCATGTGTTCCCAAGATTTCCACGCCTCAGCATCATTCACATCTGGGTTGGGAAAACTTTGATTAGCACCAAAGTAGATATGATCCCGCCCATTCAAGTGATACCCAATGCATTCCGCCTCTTGAATACCAACCACAAACAAGGTAGGCATTCCGTATGCTGGCGTATGTTCTACTTCTGTGCCAGTAAAGAACTTTATTGATTCGTCGTGATCTGGTCTAATCATTTTGTCTGCTCGGTTTCAAGTTGATCTAGTGCTGCTGTACTTAATTGTACTGCATCATCCGTGGTCAAGTCAACCTCTTCCACTTCAAAAAGAGCATTAAACTTTGTGTTGGCATTCACGGTCTTTTTGCCTTTGAAACCACGTGTGCCAATGATGTCCATCCAGTATTTGGAATAGTGTTCGATTATGGCTTCTGACTTGTCTCGATCAGTGGTAGCAAAAATTGCATCCACAATGTCTGCAAATCGTGCATGGTCGCCACTTTCATTCCACATCATGTATGGCCACTCAGCACCTGCGTCGAATGTTTGGTTGGCTCGTTGTACTGATTCTAAATGTGTCCAAACATTATGACCCATGAGCAAGGCATAGCTGAAACTATCCCAACTGGTCTTGCCATTCTTGCCAATTTTGTTTAGATCTGGTGGCACATGAAAGTGAGTCATGTTGTTGGGATCAAATATCTCACCATTCAATTCTGCATCTGTTTTACGAACACCCGGTTTGTAAATGCAGATGTCTTTCAGTTGCAACTGACTACTGATCGGACTTTCGTCAAAGTGATCCACAAATTTTTCTACTACCACAGTTGGTCCATATGGGCGTGTGTCTGTGGAATATTTTTTGTCATCCACAATGGGGCTCATTCGATAGCTCCATTTTTCATTGTGTGTTAGATCAATTTCGTAATACACCTGACCGTTAGCAGTGGCCAGGAATGGACTGGCACAATCAAAACTGATGGTAAAGGTTGGATTCACATATTTTCTCACAGCACGTTGAATCACAGTGAGCAACACTGCCCACTCCAGTTTGCTTGTGCCTAAAAAGTGCATCCAATCGTGAGTGCCCGATTGCAACAAGTTATCATGCCGTAGTGCCACCAGTCTACGAAGTATCAGGTGTACGTCACACATGTTTTGTCCGCCCATGGCCCAGCCATCAAAGTGTGTGTCTGGGTATTTCACAGGATCACAATAGTCCTTCATCTCTTGATACCAAGATTCTGCACTGGTGTGATTGTCGCCTTGCAACACGTTTAGAATCTTTGTTCCGCCGTTGTTCTTTCCTCGACGATTCTTCATAAAGTACTCGTTGTTGTACTTGGTTGCTGCCACAGCTTCGGGCAAGGTCTTGATACCACATGCGTCACTGGCTTTCTTGTCATGGATAACCCAGGTAGGAATATCCAGGGTCATTGCATAGTCACTGATACCATCCAGCCATTTGAGAATAGCGTCACGCTTCTTCTGTGCTTTGGCACAACCTGAGTTGGCCTTCCAGTCGCCTTCCCACAGGCCTTTGGCAATCTGGAACCCGCCCGAGTCACCCAACATGAATGTGCTAGGCTCTCGACTACGAACCATGTCTTCTGACCAGTCCTGCTTGTTGAGATCCAGATTGGCGTGACCACCGGAATACAGGCTCCACTTGTAGGGAAACAAGGCCTTGCTACTGTTGAGCCAGTTCAGTTGTTCCATGTCTGGTATACCGCTGGGCATACGACCCGGAGCAACATAAGGACCGTTTACTGGATCACGCTGTTTGCCTATGTATGTTGCATAGAATCCAGAGATAGCCGGAAGGAACACAGCATATTGACTTAGTCCATCAGGACCCAGTTGTTTTTCAGTAAAATTATCTTGAGTCATTATTTTGTTCTAGCTATTAATTCATAATCTTTTGTATACGCCTTGATCACACGCTGCGCAAGATCGGGTCGTTGCTGTAGTCGATCAACAAAGAACTTTTGCAACAGTCGCATGTTGGCATTGTTGCCAGCTGAGTTTGAGTCTAGATCCGGGTATGGAGCAAACCCAAGATAGTCAGCAATTGCTGCATCAAAGTTGTGATCCAACAAGAAGTATTTTCTCTTGACTGCGGGCAACAGGTTCTCAACAAACTCATGCTGTGGCCACACATGATCATCAAACCTATTGACAACATCAAATATCAAACGCTCAGTGGTCTGATTGTATGCGTCTATCCATTGCACTGCATCCATGGGCCAGTTGTGCGGCGAATATGGTTCGTTGGGAAACACAGGACCATTGGGACCTTGCACCGAAAGTATATAGGTGTTTAGGTATTGCACTATTCCACTTACCCAACGGTCCAGTGGATCTCGCAGTATCACAATCATTTCTGTTATGGTGTCACTGTGATCGTCTGCCACTGTGGTCATCCACTGATGGCGTCTTGCCCAGTCCAACATATAACTACTGGCGTTCTTGGGAATGTTCACAATAAATTGCGACAGTTCCGGACTCACTGTTCCGGAGCCGTAACCAAACCCGCGATCAACCAGTTGTGGGATCATTTGGTCTGCGCAGGCAAAATGTAGTTGTACACAGCAAGACCAGAATTCACTGTGATTTGCATGCAGCCATCATCGGATATCTGCATGGTCTTGTCTCCAGTCAGGCTCAGGATGCTCATGACCTGACTCACTGGCCACGACCAGGCATGCTTTAACGCGCCGGTAATGTCGTGCTGGAACACAAAGTTACCACTGTGTGTGGAGTGATCACCAAAGAAGAATTTGAGATCCTTGCCATCAGTTTTGACCTGAAAGTTGAGTTCTTCTGAATTGGCCTGTGCTTGCATTCGCAAACGTTGGATAGCCGCCACAGTGGGTTCAAAAGTAATGTGCCAGTTTACACCTTTGAATTTCAGCGTCTTGAGCTTGTCATTCACAATATCACTTGCCATGAACCGATAGTTGTTTTTAAAATCGCCTACCTTGTTTTCAAAAGTGATACCGTCCAGCTCACCATTGGCCTTGCGTGTGACTGCTAGTTTGGCATCTTCTCTGTATTCTTGCAAGTTCAACAGTGTCTTGAGTTTGCCAAGATTGGGCATGCCAAATGTTCCAACAAAGTCAGCCATTGGATTGGCAAACTGTGCGTCAATAATAACTGATTTGTCTTCGGCTAATCCACCAACTGTGGTAGCAGAATCAGTGCCAGTGATCTTGATCAGGTCAATACAGCCCAGATCAAATGTGTGTTGTACAATGTCTAGTAAATAGTCTCTCATGTGTCAGTCCTTTTGTTAAAACGTATAATCAATCTTCGGAGTTTTTCATCCGACAATCCCATTGCTTCTATCTTGGTAGATATTTCTCTGCGAACTTTTTTGATGTTGAGTTGCCCCTTTGTGGTAGCATCCTTGAGATCCACTGGCAATATTGCAGCTATCTCAATCAGTGCCATTAGCTCTAGTTCATTATAGATATCTTTTGTTGATCTGTCAACTGATTCTGGTGGGGTGGCGTCAATTATTGTGAGTGGTGCGGCATCAATATCTTCTTTTCTAAAAATTCCTGCCAGGGCCTGACCACCTCTGATACTTGTCAGTACTCCGGGTTTTTTTAGTTCTATCCAACTGGTGCTGTTGTTGTGCTCGTAGGTGATCTCGTAGCCCAGTATCAGTGCATGTTCACGCACCAGTCTGCCGGGCGTGTAGCAACAAAAGTGATGTTCCACAAGACTCACTGCACCTTGTTGATCGCAGTTGTTGTAGCTGAATACAAAACTGCCTCCAGGCCTCAACAGTCCAAACACTTCGGTCATGTATTGCTTGACTATTTCCAAGGGCTTGAAGTTGAAGTAATGAAATGAGTACACAAATCCAAATTGTTGTTTGGGTAGATTCCAAAATATTGGATCGGTGGTGTATTCCTTGACCACATAATAGCGTAGCCGCCGTTGATACTCTTCGGTAAACTGTGAACGCATGGGTTCCAGCAGATCTGGGTTGGTATCCACAAAGTACAAGGGATCCAGTGCAACCAGATCATCTACGCCGGGACTGTGTGCTGGTCTAATCACCATGCCCGGATAGTGCCAGTCGGTGTACAGTTGCAATCGACTTTGCAAAAACAACCTGGTTAGTGTTTCTATAGACAGTTGTCTTGATAGAATATGTTCGGGCGTGTCGTTCTTCATGTTGTTTTGGTACAGATCCGTGCTGTCAGCAAAGTACACAGATTCTTGTTGCACAATCAAGTCTTGTACACTGTCTCTGAGTTGCTGTAGATTCTGATCAAACTGTCCAAGAAATTTCTCAACACGACTCTTTGATTCGTGTAGACTGGCCAGCGAATCGGGCACCTGCACCCGACTGTCTTGAACAATCTTCACAATCTTTTTCAGCTCTCCGATAGTTTCAGTTGCAGTTGCCTGCACACTCAAGGTGTCCAGGGTATTTAGATATCCAACAAGGTCACTTAATTTCATTCGAATGAAAACAAACTTGTAAATGTATTTTCAGTATTGGTTGCAGATGCAAGATCCCATTCCAGTACTCCCAGCAGGTTGTCAATTTTTTGATCCACCACCGTAGCTTCCATCAGCCCATCATCAAACGGCAGTTCTGTAAACCAGGCAGGCAAGCGTTGCTCATCTGTAGGGTATCCGATACTGGTCCAGCCTAGAGCATTTGACTTGAGCTTGCACACAATGGTCTTCATGCCGTCCACAATCTGCATGCTGTAGTTGTCGCTGTTCATTCTTCGCATGTTGTTCCAGTTTAGTGCTGCTCTAACATGTCCTGGCATGTTGGCTCGACCTTGCGCAGCTTCTGCAGCACCATACTTGGTCAAGTTGTTCACACGCTTGGGTGAGCCCTTTTCCCATCCTGGCCTCTCCCGGAATTCATACTTGAACTTGCGAATATGTTCAATTACGTCGTCACGTTGCACACCACTCAAGATCTTGTTTAGAATTTCCAACAAGAACTCTTGAATAACCTTGGGCGTGTCACTACGTTTTAGATCCAGGCCAGTGGCCTTGGTCTTGCCAATCTTGCCGTTCACGTCCAGTCGGTTGCCTTCAAGATCAATGATGTTCACAGCATAACGCTTCTTGGTAATAAACAGGCTGCGATCTGCCACCATCTCACGACCACACTTGATCAGTTCGCCCATGTCTCGTGGACAATGAAATGCCTGTTCCATAAAGCCCGGAAACGAATCATTCACTTGATCAGCAATCGAATCATACAGTTGAATACAAGTTTCCTTGCTCCACTCCATACGACCTTCTGCAACTTCGTTCTTCAGCACAGACCATGCACTAAAATAACATGAGTCTGTGTCACCATAGATAACCGCTTCACCCACATGATCATATTTGCCTGTGATGCATTCATTGATGTATGCATCCATATGGCGTGCAATAGCACGACCTGTCAGCGTGGTACTCTGTCCAATACGCTTGTCAAAGAATCTACAACCAGGATTAAGAATAGCACCATACAAACTGTTCAAGTTGATCTTCTTGACCAGTTGCCGCTTGTCCCAGAACGCAATGTCCTTGGGATCTGTTGCTGCTTTTTTCTTGGCCTGCATGTCCTTGCGTTCCGAATACCAGCGTTCCAGCAGGCCGGGAATGATACCTTTTTTCTCATAGGTGATAATAGTACCATTGGCAGTGAGTATCCAGGGCTGGTGGCTGTCAAAGATCAGTTTCCAGATCTCTGCTGCTGAGTGAGAGCTTTCTGAGCCGTCTTGCCAGTCAATGGTGATCTCAGTTCCAATCTCGGTGTTCATCACAGCGGTGTATTCAAGACTACCAAACAAGTTCTCCCAGGCATCTGCAAACTTGCCTCCGTTCTTGGCCATCTTGTCCTTGATGTAATGGTCAGTCATGGTCTGGCGCAACTGACCCACAATGGTTTCCGGTCCCATGTTCTGTGCTCGAATGGCCGAGGGGTATAGACTGTTGATATCAACTGACCCTACCCATTCGTGCAGACCTTTTTTGGGATATGCAACATAGGCGCCTGCTGCTTGATTGTCTTCCGTGTCGTTGCGTTGCTTGCGATTGGGCACAACAAACCCACGCTCATGTGCTTCCACAATGATGGCCTGTTCAGTCACTGCCACAGCACCCATTGTGGTCTGCAACAACACAGTATTGGCATGTGCCAGTTCGCTGGCCAGTTCCAGGAAGCGCAGTTTCCGGTCCAGTTTGTCCAAGAGTGCAGTATCCTGACGATTGTATTCAATAAATTTCTTGAAGTGTTGATTGTACAACTGATCCAGGGTGCCTTCGAACTGTGTCTTGTGTTCGCCCAGTTCGTATTCTGCAATGGCATCCAGACTGTAGCTGTGACGTTCTTCATAGGTGTACTTGCGATACAATTGCATATAGTCCATGTGTACTCGCCCCACCAGGTCATAGGTTTCTTGTTCAGCACCAAAGCGTTCAAACATGCGCTTCTTGGGATGTTGCCCCCAGAGACAGAACTTGCGAGTATCATCCTTGCTGAGAACTCTAATGGTTCGGTTGATGGTGTAAGGAATATCATAGCCCTCTGAGTTCCAGCCACTCAACACATCTGCATCGTCGATCAAGTCCAGGAACATCTTGATCATGTCACGCTCGTCTTCAAACAAGAAGGTGTTTTCAAAATCAGCAACCAGTTCTTGTGCTGTCTCCATGCTCATGTGCTTGGGTGGCACAGCCATGGTGACCATTTGATCCAGCCAGTTTAAGTAAACAGAAATAGCCGTGATGGGATTGAACGGATCATCCACTGGTGAGAATCCGCGATCCTTGTTGAAGTCTACTTCAATGTCGAAAAAAGCTGTGTGCAGGTCCGGAGCATCCTGCCCCTTGTAGTTGTCCTCTAGGCAACGAAAGATTGGGTTAATATCGCTTTCATACAATTGCTTGCTGGAATGCATGCTGACTTCTTTGCGAAACTCTTTGTTGTTCCTGGTGCTGAATCTTGACACAGGCGTGTCATAGATGCTGCGATGTTTGCCCCTGGGGTCATCATAGTAGAACACAAAGTTTGCTGGATATTCCCTGTAGACTCGAGTGCCGTTGCGGCGTTCTACCACGTGAATGCGATCGTGGGCACGATCAAAAAGACTGTCAATATAACTCATGTATCTCCGTTTATGGCCGGTAAGCCTTGTTGCTTGCCCGTAGCGTGGGCGATTCGTTGTAACGCAATATTTATAATGTCTTGCCCACTGTGGTGAGAATTGTTTCCAGCAGTTCGTGATCCTGTTGTTCTTGTCCAAAGCTGGCCTTGTGTGCCATACGAATTGCTTTTTTCAACACAGCTGGTTTGATTTCTAATTCTTCTGCAATGGCCTTGACTGTGTCGGTGAGTCCACCTTGTAGTGTATCAATCTCGTGCATGACCTGCATGCCTTCATTGATGATCTGGGTGAGTTTGATTTTTTGGTCGCCGTTGAATGTTTTGTTTTCCATGAGAATCTCCTAAAATAGTCAGCTAGTATAACTGATACAGTAGGAGATGTCAAGATGTTGTTGCTCACTTTAGGATTCCCAGTAGCGAATTGGGCCGTCCGAGGCAGCAGCCGCCTGCCCTCGCAACTAGTGCGGTCCTAAGGGTGTTCTCAAAGTCATTTGTTCAAGTACGCTGGTTAATTTTGTTCGTGTTCTGTTTTCATACCAACTGTATATATTCCTAATTGTGTCAACATTGCTAATAAATCTTTGTCTGTACTGTTTCCATTGTGATTTGGCGTGTTCGGTATCAAGCAACAGTGTTCGGTTAAGTTCAATTGCTGCGACTATGCGGTCAAACGGGTTGGCAATGCAATCATAACTATGATCTATCACATCATCAAACATATCAAATCCGAGGTCTCTAAGATGGGACACAATACCACATCCACCAAGGATGATTGGAAAATTACAGCCATAAAAACTATGTGCAGTTTTTTCAGTAATCATGAATGATGGCGCTGCAAATACAGACTCACTCACTATTTCTACAAAACTGTCTCGATACATGGCTCGCAATCTGTTTTCAAAATTTCCAGCATTGTCAGTGGGAGCAAGGCCAAATTCCTGGTAGATGTTGTAACTGTCCTGGCCAACAGCATTTTTATTTTTTACATGATCAAATCCACGGAGTATAGATTCTCGTATGACATCATGTGTTGGTCCAAACTGCCAGCCTACTGTGTCTAAAAATACCTGCGGCATACCATTGGGATTGTTCAAATAAGTTATCACACCTGTGCGATTGTATCCTTGGCCAAACAAATAACTCAATACAACCAATCTATGAGCACGTACATGTCTGTTCAGACTGATGTAGGTATTGCTACTGTCAAAGTTTTTGTCCAGTACTGGTTCGATCAAACTGTATTCAGCACGTTGATTTACCCAGTCACCACCCCAGGGAATGATATGTAGATTGGGTTCACTGAGTTCGTTCTCTAATTGTTCTATGCTGGTAAACAATACTATTTGTGTGTCGGGATGACGACGAGCAAATCCTTCAATACTGATAACTCCTGATTGTTGACGATCCTGCCACCAGTTGAATTCGCTCCATCCATGCAACAGATCCTTGATTCCCACAAACACCACCGGAGACTGGCATTGTGCGCTTTGCAAAAATCTATCCATGGCCAGGGTATCACAACTCCATAGATAGTAACTTTCATTGTTGCCCGCCAGTTCTCGAAATAGCGGTAAACTGCAATCATCATGCACTGCCTGGCTTATTACATACATTAGATTTGCCCCGCCACACGAACTGAATACCAGTCTTGCCGTAGCTGCTGCGCCTGTTCCAACATTGGCTCAATGTTCATTTGACGGCACACCAACATGTATTCTTCCACAAAGGCCTGTTCACTTGCCAACATCTTGGTTAAATTTATAGATTTCATATGGTATTGTTTTTTATAAGTTTCAAACAGTTGATTTTCGTTGCCACGTGTGTAGAATCCTAATTTTTCTTGTTGACCGGATACCCATGCTCCCCATTGGTGTAAATCAAGGTCTACATAATAGAATTCAGTTGGAGCTATGTTCACAAAATAATTTTCAAATTCTACTGGATGTACCGGCTGCACTATTCTAGAATAGTGTAGCCCACAAAATACATTGAGCAGTCTATACTGTGCATTTTCTAAAAAATCAGCATGGGCTCTATGAAACTGTTGCCAACTATTGAATTCCTGAGTCACTTGACCAAAACGATAATTTTCCAATCTGTTAAAATTGTCAGGAACTGACGTTCCTTGATCCAGGTGATGTTCCAGTTGATCTTTACGCAGCAACGGCATGGTGTCTTCTCCTAGAGAAAACAATCTGGCTAAGAAGTTGCCTGCATGCCCGGGTAGATACAACAAGATCACAGTCTTCATGCTCTACTTATAGGTGCATGAGCCGCAGAGATTTTTTAGATTGCAACTATTTTGTCTTGATAATGCTGGCCATGAGTCTGAGTCTGCTTTCGTGGACCGCTTGGGCTGACTGTTTGGCATCCTGATCAAACTGTTTTTTTGTGGCTTTTACAATTCCGCTGAAGCGACGATCACCGGTTTTGCGATCACCGGTGGAATCAGCAGCAGTGGCAGCAGCCCCAGCTTTGATTTTGTATCTGGCAAGAGTAGCAGGGCTAAGTTCTGACAGAGTTTCTTCCGAGACGCCTTGTCCCAGCTGTCTTAGATCAGATGTCAATACTGTTTTTGTAGTAGCACTGGATGGAATTGTGATACGAGCATGCTCTCGGTCCCGGCTCATGTCAACCACTTGTGCCGTTTGATCAATGTATCTTACAGTGTCGCCTATCTGTATCTTTTTCATGGACACACCACCAAGATTGACAGGCCGATCACCTGCATAGTTACCGTGGCCTTCCGCCATGTCTTGCTTAACAAAACCAATACCATCACACTTGCCACATTTGTATTTCTTGGCACCTTGTTGGTTCATCGGATGAACTTCACCGTCGGGTGTTTTGTAAACATAACCCTTGCCATGACATCTCTTACAACCAGTTTGCGTTCTCTTTATTGTAGGACCGGGCATGTGGTCTACTTCAGGGTATCCAGCCTCCGCCACACCTTGCCTTTTTGTGCGTGTTTGTTTTTCAGTATAGGCGACAGCATCTTCCAATGCCGCCAATCCCTTTTGTTCAGAGTTCTTGCTCAAGCCTGTATCGTATAGTTCATCACCGTTGTAGATACGAACCTGCCAACCCATTCCTGTATCAACTAAATCGTGTCTAAAGTTGCCCACCTTGATAGATTTTACTACATTCAATCCGGAGCCTTCCGCCACACCTTCGTATGTATTGTCAGACGCTGATCCAACAGGGGAGCCTAACTTACTATCGCCACCATCGCTACTACTTGGAAAATGCTTTGCTCGGCGTGCTTCTTTTTTTGCTGCTCTCAAATTATCACGGAGTGTATCTGGAAAATGTGAGTTTTTAATGCGTACTATTTCGTCTGGGGTAAACTCATCGTGGTCGTCTTGATCTATGTTATAACTGGAGCCTTCTGCCATGCCTTGTTCTTCGCTGGCTTCACCACTGGCTGCCAGCGCCAATTCTTGTATGGCTCCCCAGTACTTTCTAGGAGCAATCATGGTATCACCGTCCCAGTCAATTACTGAGCCAAACTGATCCATCACATGATTGTAGGCGTTTTCTGAATCAATGAAAAATTTTACTTCATCATCAGGTCTACCACCCTGCAGATTGTTCTTGTCCATACCTTGCTCTTTGAGAGCACCGTAATTTTTTAGTAGTATGTTAGCGTCCTGAACAAAATCAGCATCAATTTGATA